>CADDYR010000048.1 GCA_902810765.1 Chloroflexota bacterium | reverse complement strand
ATTGATGCCTCGTCACCCGCCACCGTGGCCATCACCACGCTCGGATCGAACACCTCGTCCAGACCGGCCCTGGGCAGCGGGATCATACTCGACCTGGAGGGACGCATACTCACCACCACCGACGTCCTCGGCAGGTACGATCAGGTGCAGGTCGTGTTCTACGACGGCAGCGCCGCCCACGCGTCGCTCGTCGGGCTCGACTCCGACAGCGGGCTGGCCGTGCTGCGGGTGAGCTCGCCCATAACCGCGCAGCCCAGCTTCGCGCCGCCGACGTCGCTCTCGATCGGAGACCAGGTGATCGCCCTCGGTACCTCGCTCGACGACATGAGGCGCACCGTGGGGGTCGGGATCATCAACGCGCTCGGCCACAAGGCGACGATAGACAGGAACAAGACGGTGGACAACCTGATCGAGACCGACGCCAGGCCGCCCGAGGGTGGCCTGGGTGGGCCGCTGGTGAACACGCAGGGTCAGATCGTCGGGATCACTCTGGGGTACAGCGGGAAGAACGACAGCTGGAGCCTGGTCCTCCCGATCACCACCGCGCGCGACATCGCCAGCAGGATCATCAACCACGGTCAGGGGCCGAGGGCCACGCTCGGCGTGTGGACCGAGACGATCACCCCGCAGCTCGCCCAGATCCGCGGCTACCAGCAGGCCGGCGCGCTCGTGATCGCGGTGCAGCCCCACTCCCCCGCAGCCAAAGCAGGCATAAGGCCCAAGGACATCATCATCTCGCTCGACGGCAAGGTAGTGAACGACCAGCAGACGTTCGAGTCGCTCCTCGCCGCCCACCGTCCCGGCCAGAAGGTGAAGCTGGAGGTCGTGCGCAACGGACTGGTGATCAACCTCGAGGCCACGCTCGCGAGCAAGACGAAGCTGCAGGACACGCCCGTGCCGGGGCAGCGAGTGAGATAGCCCCTCTCCGCCTCCGGTGTATACTTTGGCATGAGCACTCGGGCGGAGGATCGGACCGCGTTCACGGGCAGGGAGAGCTTCGCGTATGGCGCGGCGGCCGCGCTCGCAATGCTCGTCTACCTGTTCGTCCTGCGCGCCCACACGGGCATCCCCAGCTCCGTGGAGCTGTTCGCGGGCTGGCTGAGCCCGAAGCTGCCGCTCCGGCTGTTCGAGGCCGGCATCTCGACGCTCGGGGGCCTGGCGAAGCCCCTGCTCTCGCTCGGCATATCCCTCGCCGTGCTCGTCGTGGGCGGCCTGCTCGGCATCGCCTACGCCCGAGCGCGGGCGCGCTATCCGGCCAGGTCCGGCCCTGAGCTGCTCGCGGCCGGCTGGGCCGTGCTCTTCGCCGTCGCGATGGTGGTCTTCCTGCCTCTGGTCGGACGCGGACCGTTCGGCGCCAGCTCCGGAGAGGGCGTCGTCGGAAGCGCGCTCTACTACGGGTCGGCACTCGCGCTCTACGCGGCCTGCCTGGGCATCCTATTCGGCCTGGGCACCCGCCCCCGCTACGACACCTCCCGGCGCAGGCTGATGCGCAACGCCCTGTACGGCATCGGGATGCTGCTGGGCCTGGGGGTCGTGACCTCGTTCTTCAACCGGTCTCTGGGGGTGACCCTCACCGACCTCAGGAAGAATGCATCGGGCCTGCCACCCAGGTTCACGCCCACGCGCGACTTCTACGAGGTATCCAAGAACCTCGTGGACCCGAAGGTGAAGGCGTCGGGCTGGCGGCTGACGATCGTCGGGATGGTGGACCACCCCTTCAGCCTGACCCTGGACGAGCTCCGGCGGATGCCCTCGGTGCGGCAGGACCAGACGCTCGAGTGCATCTCCAACCCGATCGGCGGCAACCTCATCAGCAACGCCCACTGGAGGGGCGTGAGGCTGCGCGACCTCCTCGAGCGCGCTCGGGTACAGAAGGACGTGGTGGACCTGAAGCTGAGCTGCGCGGACGGCTACACCGACTCGATCCCGATCCGCAAGGCTATGGAGCCGGACGTGCTCGTGGCGTACGAGATCAACGGCGAGCTCCTGCCGTATCAGCACGGGGCGCCGGCCAGGCTGCTCGTGCCGAACATCTACGGCATGAAGAACGCGAAGTGGCTCACCAGGATCGAGGCCGTCCCCACAGACTACGTGGGCTACTGGGAGCAGCAGGGCTGGAGCGACACGGCGCGCATCCAGACGATGTCCGAGATCAGGTCGCCCGCCCCCGGCTCGACGGTCGGGGCGGGCAGACCGGTCGAGGTCGCGGGGCTTGCGTTCGCCGGCTCGCGCGGCATCCGGAAGGTCGAGTGGAGCGCGGACGGCGGCAGAACCTGGCGGGAGGCGGAGCTCGAGCCGCAGATCGGGGAGCTCTGCTGGCGGTTCTGGCGGGCCACCTGGACGCCTCCCCGGCCCGGCTCGTACACGCTCGCAGTGCGCGCCACCGACGGCACCGGCCGGACGCAGACCAGCGCCGTGACCCCGACGCTGCCGAGCGGCGCCACCGGATACCACGAGGTCGGCGTCACCGCAAGCTAGCGCCCCTCTCCGCCCGAGCGCGCACGTCACGGCGACCGCTCAGAACGTGGTGAGGTCCTGCGTCCGAGCCGTGCCGGCCGAGCGGTAGGCCGACCCGATGATGTCGCTCACGTGCCGGGCGTGCTCGGCAGTCACGATCGTCGGCTTGCCCTCCCGCACCCAGTCCACCAGCTGCATTACGTCCTCTAACACGTGCTGCTCCCCGATCTCGCGGTGAGGGCCGACGACATGCGGCAGGAGCCGCGTCAACTGATTCTCCTCGCGCTGGCCGGGCGGAGAGCCCGCCAGAGGCGATCGGGCTCGGAGCGGCACAGCACCGGCCGCGGCCGAGTGGTCCGGCGGCTCCCCCAGTCACCACGACCGGCTCAGGATGGTAGACTGCTGTTGACCACAGTCTGGAGGTATCCCGATGGCCGCGCCGATGGTGGACACCCACAACCACTTCTGGGACATAGAGAACTCCGACCTGTACTGGATGCTGCCCGGGTTCCGGGTGCTGCAGAGGACGTACACGCCCGATGACCTCAGACCGCACATGGAGGCGGTGGGCGTGGGGAGGTCCGTGATCGTGCAGGCGAGCAAGTCGCAGTGGGACCACATGTGGTACTTCAAGCTCGCCGATGACTATGGCTTCGTGGCCGCCGTCGTCGGCTGGGCGGACCTCGAGAACCCGCACGTGGGCTCGGTCCTCGACGGACTGCGTCAGCATCCGGCATTTCGCGGGGTGCGGGCGACCGCCGAGAACGAGCCGGACGTGGACTGGCTCGCGCGGCCGGAGGTGCGCCGAGGGATAGCGGAGGTAAGCGCGAGGGGATTGACGCTGGACCTGCTGGTGAACACGCCGCATCTCCGGCACGTGCCCAGGCTCGCGGAGGAGAACCCGGACCTGCAGATGGTCGTGGACCACCTCGCAAAGCCGCCGATAGCCCAGGGCGAGCTCGACGAGTGGTACCGCGGCGTGGAGGCGCTCGTGCCGTACACGAACGTGTGGCTCAAGGTCTCGGGACTGCTCACCGAGGCGGGCGCAGAGCCCACCGCGGAGAAGATCCGGCCGGTCGTGCGGTTCGTGCTCGAGAGGTTCGGACCCGACAGGCTCATGTGGGGCAGCGACTGGCCGGTGTGCCTGCTCGCCGCCGACTACGAGGCCACGTTCCGGACGGTGAGCGACGCCCTCGGCGAGCTGAGCGACGAGGACCGTGCGGCCCTGTACGGGGGCAACGGGGCCAGGTTCTACCGTCTGGACTGAGCCTGGCTACCGCTCCTCCTCGGGGGGCTCGATGATCATGCCCGGCCGGTCGAGGTCCACGTCCGACCTCAGCCCCTGCAGGATCGCCTGGATCTCGCCGCCGCTCACCCCGAACCTGTGGAGCGTGTAGCGCGTCATCTCGAGCGCGAGCTCGAGCTCCCCCATGACCGTCTGGGTGATCCCCTTGCGGTACATGTACTCCCGCTCCTCCCAGCTGTGCGTCCGGACCACGATCTCCATCCTAGGGTTGATGCTCTGCCCGTAGTCCACGATCAGCCGGTTCGCTACCGCATCGGGCGTGGCGACCACGAGCACCCGGGCGTGGGCGAGATCGGCCTTCTCGAGCACCGCCGGGTTCGAGGCGCTGCCCAGGATCGCCGGAATACCCTGGTCACGTGCCCGGCGCACTATGTCCGCGTCCTCCTCGATCACGACGAACCTGAACCCCCGCCGCAGCAGTGCTGCCCCGATCACCTGCCCCACCCGGCCGTATCCGCATATCACTGCGTGGAGGCGAGCGGGCTCCCCCGCCTCGGGAAGCTCTGCGAGCTCCGGGGTCGGAGCGAGCTTCTCGAGCCTCCTGACCACTGGCGAGAGCCCCGAGTACATCAGCGGAAACAGCGCCATGCTCACGACCGAGCCCGCGAGCATCAGGTTGAACCCACCCTCCGAGATGACCGAGAGGCTCGTGCCCAGGCGCGCGAGCACGAAGGAGAACTCGCCCGACTGGGCGAGCGTGAGGCCGATCATCCCCGCCACCGGCAGCGGGTAGCGCGCGAGCGCCGCGAGCCCCGTGGACACCAAACCCTTCCCCACCACGATGAGCGCGAGTGCGACGAGGACGAGCGGCAGGTGGTGCACGAGGTACACGGGATCGAGCAGCATGCCGACGGACACGAAGAACAGGGCCGCGAACACGTCGCGCAGTGGGGTGATCTCGCCGACGATGTGGTGCGAGAGGTCCGACTCGCTTACGATCAGCCCGGCGACGAACGCGCCGAGCGCGAGCGACAGCCCGAACAGCGACGCCAGGTAGGCCATGCCGAGCGCGACCGCGGCGGTCACGATGATGAACAGCTCCCGGCTGCGCAGCGCGGCGATCCGCTCGAACGCCCAGGAGAGCAGCCGCGAGCCCACGAAGCCCGTGAGCGCGAGGAACACCGCCGCCTTGCCGAGCGCGGTCAGCAAGCCCAGGCCGACGTTGCTGCCGGAGGGGCTCGCGAGCGCCGAGAGCGCAGCGACCATCACGATCGTCGAGAGATCCTGCACCGAGGACCACGCGATGCTGACGCGCCCGTGCTTCGCGTCCTGCTCACCGCGGTCCCGGAGCGTCTTCATGAACGTGACGCCCGAGGAGATCGAGACCACCGCGCCAAGGAACAGAGCCTCCTGGACCTTCCAGCCGAGCGCCCGCCCTACGACGTACCCAATGAAGACCATCACCGCGACCTGAGCCGCGCTTCCCAGCACGGCTGCCCTGCCCGCCCGCCTCAGGTCGCCGAGCGACACCTCGACTCCGATGCTGAACATGAGCAGCGCCACTCCCAGGTCCGCCAGCTGCTCTATGGTACGCACGTCTCCGACGATCCCCGGGGTGAACGGGCTGATGACCATCCCGCCGACTATGTAGCCCAGGATGACCGACTGGCGCAGCCGTGAGGCCACCAGGGCGCCCGCGAGCGCGACCAGGATCGCCACGACGAGGTTCGCGAACAGAGGAGCGTTCTCCATGTGACAAGTATATGGGAGAGCCGCCCGTGCCCGCCCTCCACGAGACCTGGAGAACTACTGTTACGCCTGCTTCCTGTATGGCGCGTGAAGTCGGCTCAGCCGCCCGTCGAGAGCGGCCTGCCGTACACCGCCGACGTGAAGGCCTGGAAGGCCTCGTCGAGGCCCATCGCGGGGAAGTCCAGCTTCGCGGTGTCAGCCTCGCCCACCCCGAGCTGCGCGGCCTCCCACAGGTGCCGGACGGCCTGCGTCTCGAAGCCGAGCAGGCGCGCGCCGACCACGTCCGCAGCAAGCGGGTCGGTGCTCGCGATCACGAGCCCGGTCTCGGCCGTGTGCCCGCCCAGCGGCCCCATGCCCACCATTGCGGGATGCCCGACCGTGATCGCGAGATCAATCGGAAAGCGCCTGGCCATCGCCGCGATGAAGGAGTGCATGTCCTCGAAGAAGTGGTGCTCGTGCTGCTGGCTGGCTCTGGGATGCCCGTAGTAGTCTGCCGCAGGGAACGACATGGCTATGTTCTTCAGCGCGAGGGTGACGGTCGCGGTCGAGTGCACCTTCAGCTGACTCAGGGCGATGAGGGTCTCGTACTCGAGCACGCGCGGGTTCACCATCACTGTCCTCTGCGGTCCGGCCACCTGGCGCTCCGGATCGTACTCGAGCTCGACCTCGGTAAACGGTGGTCGGTTGTGGTCGAAGAAGGTCGCCCCCTCCTGCTCGACCACGTCCATGAGGCCGCTCACCCTGAACACCTGATCGGTCTCGCCCGCGCCCGACCCCCCGGTGACGACGAGCTCGCGGGGCTCGAACCGGCCGAGGTAGCGGAGCACCGCCCGCAGAGTGTCCGGCTGGGTGACGCCCGAGACGTCCCGCTCGGAAGCCGTCGTGTCGTTAGGCTTCACCGCGACGAGCCTGCCGCGCACCAGCGGCTCGACGGGCAGGTGACCCAGGGCCTCCTCCACGGCCCGCTCTATGTGCTCGTTACGAGTGATCGCCACCGCGGGCATGCCTCTCGCCCTCCGTTCCACGTGTTCCGTGCGAGCTATGCGCGCTCGGAGGCGCAACCCGTGTGCCACGAAACCCAGCTCTCGGGCGGCTGCCGTGCGAGGCAGCGAGCCGCTGCGCCAGGAGCTCCGTCCAGGGTCCGGGCGCGGATCGAGCAGCCGAGTCACACTCCCACTCAGGGGAACGGCAGGGACTGAACCACGGAGGTCAGCTGCGAGCCAACAGCGCTCCAGAGGTTGAACAGCGCCGTGCCCATCAGGGCGACCGCGCCCGCGGTCGCGATCGAGATCACGGCAAGCACCAGCACGTACTCGGTCAGGCTCTGGCCCCTCGGTGCCTGTCGGACCCTGGCCAGCCTCGCGAGCCCGTTTCGCAGCACACTCGATAGTCGTCTCATTCTCATCGTGGCCTCACACAGCAGCGTTGATGTATTGTCGGACCGTATGCGCCCAGTATACGGGCGCACCTTGAAAGCCGAATGAATCGCGGGATGCGCACGCGTAACAATTCTTTCAGGGAATCGCGTGCGCGCTCTCAGCGCGCCATCCGCGCGACCACCCGGTCGGCGAGCTTCGCGCTGCCTCCGCGCACGACCACCAGCACCACCCGATCGCCCTGGCGATACACCCGCACGTTCGCCTCGGCCCCGTCCACGCTCAGCCACCTGCCGTGACGCGCGAGCTTCTGACCGAACACATCCTCGTTCAGTGTGTCCTGCTGCATCACGAGCGCCCGCTCGAACTGAGCCGCGTCCGCCCGGGTATCCCAGGCCGTGTCCCACACCAGCACGGTGCCTCCGCCGCCTCGCTGCGAGTACACGGTATAAGTGTCGCCGCCCCAGCCCGCCGCAGCGGTGGATGCCTCGATCGAAGGCACGTCACCCGTGAGCAGCAGGATGAGCGTCGTGTACTCCCCGAGCGTGTTGGTCGTCAGCTTCGTCCAGCCCTTCCCAATCGCCGAGCGCAGGTCGGGCGTGCGGACGTTCACCGGCTGCTCGTGGCTGAGGTACTTCTCGACGTGCATGATCTGCTCGCTGGACTGTGGCGGGTTTCGGTACGCCTCGTTCACAGCCTTCCAGCCGCCACGGCCGTACAGCTGCGCGACCCAAGCGGTGCCCTCGTAGTAGGGGAAGTAGACCCGGAGCCCGAACACGGGAGGCGCGTCAGCGTACCCCTGGACCACCGGGTTCTCGTTGTCCGACGCCTCCCGCGCCTGCGCATCGGTGTAGTGCTCGAGCCCCTGAAACCTGAACATCGTGAACGTCGCGTCTCCCTCGACGAGCGACTTCAGCGCCATCACCTTGTCGTCGTTCCCGCCCGCGCTCGCGAACAGCCTGGACAGGCCGTAGTTCTGGTCCTGCAGCGCGTGGGTGAGCTCGTGCGACATCGTGATCCTGTTCCCGACCGTGAGCTTCTTCGGGTTCCCGATCACGAACAGCTTCTCGACCTGGGGCTCGTAGACCCCAAGGATGTCGCTGCCATCGTCGGCCTTGGCCAGTCGGTTCAGGTCGTAGCGCGCGCTCATCAGCCCGAGTGCTACGTACGACTTCTCCAGAGCTCTGCGGTCGCGGACCGGCCAGTCGCGGTCGGACTCCATTCTGTAACGGCGTGCGTAGTCCGATCGCGAGATGAAGCGCACGACCACCGGCTTGCTCAGGCTCAGCCCCCGTACCTTCTCCGTCTGCACGGTAATGTGAGCCACGAGATCCTGCATGGATCGTGGCGCCGGGCGGCCGTCCGGCATCCTGCGGGATGCGTGCTTCCGGACCGGCCTCGGGCGCGCGACCTGCCTCTTCTCATGGCTCTTTGGCGTGTAGCCTCTGACGGGCTGTGGCAGGACGGGGGCCGCGTCGCTGCGGTGGTCGTACATCCACGCAGCGCCGACGGCCCCCGCCAGAATGATCAGCACCAGCAGGGTTCGCAGCACTCTTGGGTTTCCTTTCTACACCCTTCGGGGGCGCAGCACGCCCCAACATGCAACTATACGCGTGGCGCCTGAACGCAACATGAACCGGCTCCGTCGCGTCCATGAAAATACTGTTACCGTCGAACCGTTGCCATAACGAGCTCGAGGCTGCTATGCTCTGGCCTGATCACATCTCGAGGGCAGGGAAGCGATGCAGGACACGGACGTGGGACAGAGGCCAATATCGGTACTGGATCTGATGCGGAGCCTGGAGGGACGCACGCTGCACGGGGAGGTCGAGGGCGCCCAGCTCTTCCCCACGGGCTTTCCGGCGCTCGACCGGCGGCTCGGCGGCGGGCTCAGGCAGGGCGACCTGATGCTCCTCGGTGGCGCCGAAGGCGCGGGGAAGACGACCTTCGCGTTCCAGCTCGCGCGCAACGTGGCCGCCTCCCACCACTGCACCGTCCTGTACTTCTGCTATGAGCATACAGAGGACGACCTGCTGCTGCGGCTGCTCTCGATGGAGAGCACGGTCCAGAAGCCGGGTGGCGAGCTGCAGGGGCTCAGGCTCCAGGACCTGCGGCACAGGCTTGCGCACGCGGGTCGCAACGGCTCCGGCCTGCTCTCCGAGCTGGCGTCCGACCCCCTCGGCAGACGCGCCGTCGAGCGCATCGAGGCCTACGGACCTCACCTGCGGGTGCTCAGGTGCTCGGCCTCGACGATAGACACCGCGGCGATCTCGGCGCTCGTCGCCGAGTGCAAGCAGGAGGTCGGGGGGCACGTGCTCGTGGTCGTGGACTACCTGCAGAAGGTGCCGCTGCGCTCGCCCGGAGCGAGCGAGGACGAGCGAACCGGCCGTATCGCCGAGGCGCTCAAGGAGATGGCGCTCACCTGCTCGGTGCCCGTAGTGGCGATAGTCGCGGCGGACAAGCAGGGGCTGCAGGCGCGCCGGCTGCGCGCGTACCACCTGCGCGGCTCCTCCGCGCTGCTCTACGAGGCGGACGTGATCGTGACGATGAACGAGAAGGCGAGGATCGTCTCGAAGCAGGCCGTCGACCTCACCGCCTACAGAGCCGCCGCGATGTCGAACTGGGTGATCTTCAGCATCGAGAAGAACCGCTCCGGCCGCGACCTCGTGGACTTCCAGCTCCGCAAGCTGTTCGCGCACGGCCTGTTCGACCCCACCGGCGATGCCTGCCCGGAGCCGCTCGTTGACGAGCGAGTGTACGTCGAGTGAGCCCAACCTGATCGAACTGTAGTCGAGCTGCACACCCACTTTCAGGATACTTTCAGCCACAGGACGTACACTTGATCTCGACAGGCCCGATACCACCCCAGCTCGCACAGGCGGGCCGGGCAAGGAGACCGCATCTTGGAGAGGACCGGACACGGCCCGGGCTCGACCTACGACGAGCACCTGGTCGACAACCTGAGACACAACCTGCGCGACAGGAGCGAGGGGAGCGCTCGTCGCCGGCCCTCGCTGCGGGGCTCGCTCGGCGAGCTCGAGCTGCCCTTCTCCTGGAAGCTCCCGGCGGCGATGGTCGTCGTGTTCGTCCTCGGCGTCCTCGCCTTCCAGATGCTCCATCACCCCCCTCGTGAGATGCGTCCTGACCGCGTGGTGCCGCGAGCGGTGCAGGAGAAGGTCTCGCAGGGCGTCGTCGTGATCAGGCGCGAGGCCGGTCAGGTCGTGTCCTCCGTGACGGGCAAGCCCGCCCGGCGCGCGGCTGCCCGACGCGGGACTGCGCGAGGGGCGGAGCAGCGGAAGCTCGCCGCCTCGGCGCTCGGCAGCGGTCACGACATCCCGACGCGCGCTGCCGAGAGCAGCGGCAGGAGGAGCGACGTCCTCGCAAGCTACAAGGTCGTTCGGGGCGACTACCTGCGCAAGCTGGCCGCGCGCTACTACGGCGACGAGAGCAAGTGGCCGATCATCTGGAAGTACAACAGGCGCAGGCTCGGGTCAGCGCTCGACAACCCGGACCGGATCTACCCAGGCTGGGTGCTCGTCATTCCCGACCCGAAGAAGGCGAAGGACCACGAACACAGGTCCAGATAGCGCTCTGGCAAAGATCCTGCGGGCATCCTCTATCCGCGGATCCGTGTGTGGTCCGTCGTCTCGATCGCGACCCGTACCGGCACGCCCCAGAGGAGGAATGGAGTGAAGCTGCTCATCGAGATCCTGATCTCTATCTTTCTGCATCCCCTGGCGTGGATCCTCGTGTTGATAGATCTCATGCGTCGCACGGACATGGACGTCACGAAGAAGGTCATCTGGGCGCTCGTGAGCGTCCTGTGGGGCATAGGCCCCATCCTGTACGTGCTGGTGGGCGACGGCAGGTTCTGGTAGGATTCGTCCGCCCGAGCCGAAGACGATAGCCCGCGCCGTCTCTCGACCTCAGGGAGCCGCACCCGCCCTCCTCGGTGGGTATACTGCATGCTGACGGGCGGGCAGCTTGGAGGACGTGGCGTGGCAACCGAAGCCTTGCCGAAGGATGCCCTGTCTCGGGTCGAGCGCCGCCGTTTCAGCGCGGACGAGTACCACCGGATGGCGGAGGTCGGCATCCTGCACGAGGACGAGCGGGTGGAGCTCGTCTATGGGGAGATCGTGCTGATGCCGCCCGTCGGGGGTCGGCACGTGGACGCGGTGAACAGGCTCACGGCGAGCCTGTCGGGTCGGAGCGACCTGCTCGTGAGCGTCCAGAACCCCGTGCCGCTCGGCGAGCACGGCGAGCTCCAGCCCGACGTGGCTGTGATTCGTGATCGCGACTACCGCGGGCAGCTGCCGACACCGGAGGACGTGCAGCTCGTCGTCGAGGTGGCTGACACGTCCATCGGCTACGACCGGAACGTGAAGCTGCCCATCTACGCCCTCGCCGGGATCCCCGAGGCGTGGCTCGTGGACGTCCGGGCCCGCACGATCGAGCGTCACACCGAGCCGGAGCACGGCGCCTATACCCTCGTGCGGAAGGCCGGCCCGGGAGGTAGGATCGAGTCCGCCCAGATCCCGGGCCTCGTGATCGAGGTGGACCGCGTCCTGAGGCTCGACCCGTTCGAGGGTGCAACCGGAGAGGATCGGGGCGACTAGCTCGGATCGTGCTGACCGTTGCCCGTCTCGCCGTGCCAGAGCCTCCTCATCTCCTCGCTCGTCTCCAGCAGCTCCTCGAGCCCGCCCAGCGCCTCTACCCTCCCGTCCCGCAGGAGGATCACACGCGTTGCCTGCCTCAGCACGGTGTGCCTGTGCGACACGACCAGACAGGTGAGCTCGCGCCGGGCAAAGATGCGCCGCCACAGCAGCCTCTCGGTCTCGACGTCGAGCGCGCTCGAGAGGTCGTCGAAGACCAGGAGCTCGGCATTCCGCACGAACATCCTCGCGGTAGCGCTGCGCTGCAGCTGCCCGCCCGAGAGCTTCGCACCCCTCGGGCCTATGATCGTCTCCAGACCGTCGTCGAGCTGCTCCACGTCGCGCTCGAGCGCGGCCAGGCGGACCGCCTCATCCAGGTCGCGCCGATCCGCGGGCAGGCCCATCAGGATGTTGTCGCGCAGGCTCTCGCTGAACAGGCGGGGCACCTGCGGAGTGTAGGCTGCACGAGGGGGCACGAAGAAGGAAGCCGGATCTTCCACACGCCTCCCGTTCCACCTGATCTCGCCGGACTCCATCGGCAGCAGCCCGAGGAGCACGCGCAGCAGTGTCGTCTTCCCTGAGCCGATCCTGCCCGTCACCACCGTGAACGAGCCGCGCTCGAGCTCGAAGCCCACCCCCTCGATGCCGCGACCGCTGTCCGGGTAGTGGTAGGTCAGCCCGTCTGCCTCGAGCCTCTCGAGCCTGTCCTCCGGCGACTTCGCCGCGTACTGCGCATCCGGCAGCTTCCCGCGCAGGTACACCGGGCCGTGGCGGGTGACCTCCTCGGGCGGCTCGCTCTGCAGCAGCGCGACCAGCCTGTCGAACGACACGCCCGCCTGACGGTACTGGGTCAGGAAGAAGCCGAACATGCTCGTCACCTGGGTCATCCACCCCAGGTACGACACGAACAGCGCGAAGTCGCCTACCGTGAAGCTGCCCGCCCTGATCTTCGCGGCGGCGAGCAGGAGCACGATGCCCGTGCCGACGCTCGCCGCGTTCTGCGAGGTCGAGCGCAGGACCTGGGTGAACACGAGGTCGTTGAGGGCAGCCCTCCGGCGCACCTCGTTCACCACCTTGAAGTACCCGATCACGCGCGCCTCCGCGTTCGCGACCTTGACCGCCTGCGCCGCCCCGAAGATCTCGCCGAGCAGCCCCGTGACCTCCCCTATGGACTCCTGGCTGGCCTTGCGGTACCTGTGTATGCGCTGCCCCGCGAGGTTCACGATCGCGAGCACGACGAGGATGGGCACGCACACGACGAGCGCGAGAGTGGCGTCCACGCGGATCAGCACAGAAAGGGCGATCACGGTGACTACCGCCTGCCCGATGGGGTCCAGCGTCCAGCTCAGGCTGTTGACCACCACCTGCACGTCGTCGCGGAACCGGCTGATCGCCTCCCCGGGCGACTCCGGCACCGCCCTCGCTCCGGGATGCTTCAGGATACGCTCGAGCAGGTTCTTGCGGATAAGAGTGCTCGCCACGAGGTGGAGCGTGATCTCCGCCACCGCCGCCCCGACGAGCGCCACGGACCGGACGAGCGCGACCCCCACGAGCAGCGCGAGCAGTCCCCACAGGTCGAAAGCGGCGACCGCGCGGTCCGAGAGCCCGTCCAGGAACCTCTGCACGATCAGGCCCGGAACGAGCGGGAACAGGTAGAACATCGTGCTCGCGAGCAGACCGCTCGCCAGGTACAGTCCCGGGCTGAACGAGGCGAGGCGCATCAGATAGCGCAGCGTCGTGAGGCCGGGCAGCCTCTTCGTGTCGGCGCTCACGCCAGCGCCTCCTCCATCCCCGTGCGCAGCATCCTGGCGAAGTGCGAGTCGGGATCGGCGGCAAGCACCTCGCGCCTCCCGTGCTCGGCCACCCGGCCGCGCTCCATCACCATGATCTCGTCCGCCCTCTGAACGGTCGCGAGCCTGTGCGCGATCACTATCGCCGTGCGTCCGGCAAGGAGGCTGTCGACCGCCCGCTCCACGAGGCGCTCGGTGGACGGGTCCAGCCTCGAGGACGCCTCGTCGAGTATGATCAGCCCAGGGTCGCGGAGGAACACGCGCGCGAAGGCCAGGAGCTGCGCCTCGCCCGCCGAGAGCCCGCTTCCACCCGGCGCGAGCTTCGTGTCCAGGCCCGACTCCAGCGACTCGTACCACCCCCACAACCCGAGCTCGCGCAGGACGCCGAGTATGCGCTCGTCGGGGATGCCCTGGTCGAACAGCGTCAGGTTGTCGCGCACGGGGGCGTGGAAGAGCTGGATGTCCTGCGTGACTATCCCCACGCGCTCCCGCAGGTCGGAAAGCCCGAGGTCGCGAAGGTCCGCTCCCCCGAGCCTCACAGCGCCTTCGTTCGGATCGTACAGCCGGAAGATCAGGCGGGTGATCGTCGTCTTGCCGCTGCCCGTGCGCCCTATGATGCCCAGCACCCTGCCCGGCTCGAGCCGGAACGAGACGTCCCTCAGCACGCTCTCCTCGTCGTACGCGAAGGACACGCGCTCGAACTCGACCCCGAGCGCGCCGGGGGACAACTCGGCCCCGGAGCCGTCCTCGATGCTCGGGGCGATGCTCTGCAGCTGCCGGATGCGTGCCACGCTCGCGGCCGCCTGCTGGAAGTCCTGTATCTGGCGGGTGATCTCCTCCAGCGGCTGCTCGAGGATCTGCGTGTAGTTGAAGATCAGAAACACCGTGCCTATCGTGATCTCCCCCGCGCGGTACAGGTAGCCGCCGACGGCGAGAGAGACCACCGTGCCGAGCGCGAACAGGAACATCGTGGTGCTGCCCGTGAGTCCACCCAGCAGCCCTGCCTTCCGCTCCTTGCGCAGGAGGTCGCGAGCGAGTGCGTAGGACGAGCGCATCACGTAGCCCGTCGCCCCGCTCGAGCGGATGTCCTCCGTGCCAGCCAGCCTCTCCTCGAGGAAGCCGAACAGGTCGGCGCTCGCCTGCCGCGCGACGTTCCAGTAGGGCACCGCGAGGTCGCGCATCGCGTTCAGCGCGAGCGCGCAGACCAGCGCGAACACGAGGATCGCCACGCCGACGATCCAGTGCACCCTGAACAGCATCACCATTATCCCGACGAACAGCAGCGCGTTACCGAGCACCCGCACGATGAAGCGGGCGAAGAAGTTGCTCAGCCTGTACACGTCCCCATCAATCCGCTCGATGAGCTCGCCCGGAGTGTGGTCGTTGTGGAACGACATGTCGAGGCGCAGGCAGTGGAGCGCGAGGTCGGCGCGGAGCTGGTTCGTCGCGATCCAGCCCACGTTCTCCGCGAGATACGTCTCGGCGATCGCGATCCCCTGCGTGGCGAGCGCGATGACGAGGTAAGCCACGGCGAGGAGCGCGAGCGTGCCCAGCGAGCCCCCGGCCTTCGCGGTGTCGATGAAGCCGCGCAGTATCTGCGGGTTGAGGAGCTGCAGCGCGATGCCTGCGAGCAGCAGCGCCCCGAGCAGGGCGCTCCTTCGCCACTGGGGCCGCAGATACCGCAGCAACAGTTCCTTGTAGTGCTCGAGCTGCACCGCCACGAGTCGAGGCCCAATCCGCTCCCGCGGGCGGGAGGCACACTAAAGCCGTGGACGCTCTCCACACGTGACGCCCACGGCACCGATGAGAGAATTGATCCGCGGTCTCCAGGCGACCGGAAGCACAGGGCAACGAAGCACAGCCCCGAGCGCCAGGGCTTCCCGCTCGCCTCGAGCAGGCACAACTATACGCCGCTAAGGTCTCGGGGTCAAGCCCGGGGAGCGCCTAGGGCGATCTGCCGGCTGGCGGAGACGATGTCCGGAGGTTGGGGGGGCAAGAAAAAGGGCCGCGTTGCGCGGCCCTCGTGAAGCAATGCGGGCTTAGTAGCCGTAGCTCGAGGTGCGGGATGCGCGCCTCTGCTGGAAGCAGTCCGAGCAGTACACTGGACGGTCGCCGCGCGGCTGGAAGGGCACGAGCGTCTCCTTGCCACACGCGTCGCAGACCACCTGATACATCTGGCGCTCGCCGCGTCCGGACGACTGCTGCTTGTACGCCTGACGGCAGGCCGGGCAGCGGCGCGGCTCGTTCGTCAGGCCCTTGCTCGCGTAGAACTCCTGCTCGCCTCGGGTGAAGGTGAACGGCTGCCCACAGTCCCTGCAGGTCAGCGTCTTATCCGTGAAAACCAAGATGTGTCTCTCCTTGTAAGGAACGTGATTGGACTTGGTCGCACACTCACCTGGTCTCTGACACCTCACGAAGACCAAACCTGGGCAACTCACCTGAGGCGGACGGAGTCTGGAAGGGGACTACCTGAGGCCGGGCTCATGAAGATGGATACAGGCTATGTACGACGCTGGGGTTACTATACATCATCCTTCGTGAAAATGCAAAACGCTGCGGCGGAATTAACTACCCAGGGATATGGACGACCTGCGAGACAAAGTAATCCGGCAGCAGCTCGGGCCCGCCGAGCGCGTGTTTATGGAGCGGAGATGTGCCGGCTGCGGCACGTGTACGTGCCCAAGAGCGAGGTGCTTGGCCCATCTCTGTTCGCACCAACGCAGGCTGCGCCTCGGCTCGGTCTAGCCGCTTCCTCTTCGGTCGGGGGACCGCGCGCGGTCCACCACAGTCGTCGGCGTGGGAGGCACGCGACCAAACCCCAAGCAGGCAAAGGACTTCGTGGCGGTGGCTTGGTGATGTGACGATGTCGTCAGGCGATCTGACAGACCTGTCATGTGGCGTTCAGGTGCGCATAGTAGCCTTGGATACGAAAGCAGCGTCCCAGACCTCGACCCCGGTACGGCCTCCACGGTTGGGAGTGTGAGCTTGCGGCCCGGGTCTCTGCGGGGGCGCTGGTCGGAGGAGCCAGAGGGGTAGCGATGAACAGATCGAGGTGGATAGGAGCGCTCCTGATCGGAGCCGCGATCGCCCTGGTCATCCTGAGATTGACCAGCTCGTTCGCGAGCCAGAGAGGGGACGTCCCGGAGGACCAGACGCACCCGGTCACCTACGTCGTGGCGGGTCAGGCCAGCTCCGCGGAGGTAACCTACGAGGACGTGGACGGCAACACCGTCACGACGACCGTCGAGCGAGGCTGGCACGTGTCGTTCGATGCTCCCGTGATCCGTCCGCTGTGGATACTCGCGGTCAGCAAGGATGGCACGAGCTCGGTGAGCTGCAACATACAGGTAGCCGGCAAGTCCGTGAAGTCAGGCACAGCTAGAGGGCGGGTGCTATGCAGGGCCGAACAGTAGGCTCGGAGGGGCGGCGTGTGCGTCCGGCAATAGCCGGAGGACGGGCGCGGCCCGTCGCGCTCGTATTGGTGCTCACGGTCGCGCTGATCCTCCTCTTCGGGCGGGGGGGCGTTCGCGCCACCACACCGTACGCCCAGGAGCTCCGTCGGTACCCTTATCTCACCGACCTGGTGAACTCCCCGGACAACTCCATTGGCTACGTCACGATCAACTGGGCGACCGATCGCTCGGCCACGACGGGCTCCGTGCACTACGGCAAGGTGGGGACGGAGAGCTGCACCGCCCACAGCGCCTCCGCCACAAAGACCTCCATTACCGTCAACGGGGTGGGCGAGTATCAGTGGAAGGCGCAGCTCTCGCTCCTGCCCGACACCGAGTACTGCTACCGGGTCTACCTGGGCTCGACGGACCTCCTGGATGACGACCCCTCGCCACAGTTCTGGACGCAGGTGCCCTCGGGCTCGGGCGAGTCCTTCTCCTTCGCCGTGCTCGGCGACTGGGGATACACGGACTCAAACGGCGCGAACGACGATCAGGCGAACCTGATGCAGCAGGTAGCTGATTCGGGCGCCAGGTTCGCGCTGACTACCGGAGACGTGGCCTACGACGGGGGGAGCCAGACGAACTATGGAGATCTGGTGCAGACGGGCCAATCTATCAGCACGGTCTTCGGACCCGCCTTCTGGACGATGCCGGGCAGGTCCATACCGATGTTCTACCTGCTCGGCAACCACGGCCTGAACAGCACCGGGCTCGAGACCTGGCCGGAGGATCAGGCGGTTTCCACCTCCGAGGGTCGCTACCAGATGGACACCTATTGCTGCCAGAACGGCACGAGCTCGAGGAGCTACCCGAGCGCCTGGTATGCCTTCGACGCCGGACCGGCACGCTTCTACGTGCTCGACGCCTCCTGGTCGAACAGCAACCTCGGCTCCGGCTCGCTCTACGCCAACGACTACGCCTATCACTGGACCGTGGACAGCCCCGAGTACCAGTGGCTCGAGAACGACCTCGCAACCCACGCGAGCGCTCTCAAGTTCGCCTTCTTCCACTTCCCGCTATACTCGGACAACCCCACCGAGAGCTCGGACACCTATCTGCAGGGGGCCGACAGCCTGGAAGGGCTGCTGGACCGGTACGGGGTGAACCTGATCTTCAACGGTCACGCCCACATCTACGAGCGCAACAACCCCCAGCATGGCATCCCGAGCTACGTCACGGGGGGAGGCGGCGGCGTGCTGGAGCCGATCACCGGCGATGGGTGCAGCCCGTTCGACGCCTACGGCATCGGCTGGTCGTACTCGAGCAACAGGGGAGATAAGTGCGGCAGCGCCACCGCCCCCACCTCGATCTCGCACGTGTTCCACTTCCTCAAGGTGACCGTGGACGGATCCCAGGTCACCGTTGCGCCCACAGACGAGACCGGCAGGACCTTCGATGTGCGCTCGTATGACTTTTCGGCCGGTCAATCGCTGAGCGTGTCGCTTACCTCGCCCGATACCGGCGCGCTGGTCAGCGGCAAGAATGTCCTGCTCAGCGCGGACGTCTCGGGCAGCGCGAACGTGGATCACGTGGACTTCCTCGTCGACGGCAACGTGGTCGGCGCCGACTCGAGCGTGCCCTACCAGGTGAGCTGGGACTCCAGCCCCATCTCGTACGGACACGTACAGATCACCGCGCGCGCGGTAGATACTACCGGCGACTCTGTGACCTCGAGCAGTCGCACCGTGACCGTGGACAACACCCCTCCGGACACGAGCATTGACTCCGGCCCGTCCGGCGACGTCAACACGACGACGGCCTCGTTTACCTTCACGTCCTCGGAGTCCGGCTCCACCTTCGAGTGCAGCCTGGATGGAGCGGCTTTCAGCGCGTGCAACTCGCCCGAGAGCTACACGAACCTGGCCCAGGGCTCTCACGAGTTCCAGGTCCAGGCCACGGACGCAGCGGGCAACACCGATACCGAGCCCGCTAGCCAGAGCTTCGTGGTGGACACCACACCGCCCAAAGTCGGCGTCACCTCGGGCCCCAGCGGATACGTCAGAAGCACGAGCGCCACCCTCAGTTGGGCAGGCTCGGACAACCTCAGCAGCGTGTTGTACGCGCACAAGCTGGACTCCGGCAGCTGGTCAGCCTACTCGTCGGCCACGAGCATCTCGCTGACTGGTCTGAGCGAGGGTGGGCACAGCTTCTCGGTGAGTGCGAGGGACGAGGCGGGGAACACGAGCACGGCCACTCGCTCCTGGACGGTAGACACGAAGCCACCGGTGGGAGGGCTCAGGATCAACGGGGGTGCCTCCTACACCCGCAGCAGCAGCGTCACCCTCAGCCTCTCGGCCTCCGACTCCGGCTCCGGGGTCTACAGGATGCGCCTGC
>CADDYR010000047.1 GCA_902810765.1 Chloroflexota bacterium | reverse complement strand
ACATAGACCTGAACCTGCAGAGGGCCGCCGAGAGCGTGCTCAGCGGGCGGGTGGGCGCGATCGTGGCGCTCGACCCCAACAACGGGCAGATACTCGCGCTCGTGAGCCACCCGACGTACGATCCGAACGACTTCGTGCTGGGCATGAGCCAGGAGGAGTACCAGCGCCTGCTGTCTCCCGGCGCCCACGAGCCGTTCGTGAACCGGGCCACGGCCGCGGCCTACCCCCTCGGCTCCACGTTCAAGCCGATCACGATGGCGGCGGCGCTGACCGCAGGCGTGTACAAGCCGACGAGCAGGTTCTACGATCCGGGCTACTGGAAGGAGCTCGGGCAGGTCCGCCACGAGTGGGATCCGAAGGGCTTCGGGTGGCTCGACCTGAACGAGGCGCTGACCCGCAGCGCCGACGTGGTGTTCTACAGCCTGGGGCTCCGGCTGTACCAGTACGATCCCGGCTACCTGAGCCAGTACGCGAGAAAGTGGGGGCTTGGGACGTCGCCGGACATAGATGGGGTGGTGAACGTGGCCGGGCAGGTGCCCGGCCCGGGCGTGCCGATCCCGGCCTGGTACCCTGGCGACGACGTGAACCTCGCGATCGGCCAGGGTGCGCTCCAGGCATCTCCGATCCAGGACGCGAACGTCTACGCGACCATCGCCAACGGGGGCACTATCTACCGTCCCGAGCTGATAAACCGGATCGTGTCGCTCGCACAAGGGGGGAAGATCGTAAGGCAGTACGAGCCGGAGGTGATCGGCCACGCGCCCGTGAGCCGGCAGTACCTGGACGACATCCGGCAGGACCTCACGAACGTCACCCAGAAGCCGTACGGCACCGGCTACTATCGCTTCTTGGGCTTTCCGATCGTGGTCGCGGGCAAGACCGGCACCGGCCAGCAGGAGGGGCAGCTGCCCTACGCCTGGTTCTCCGGGTACGCCCCGGCGGGGAGCCCCCGGATAGAGGTGACCGCGTTCGCCGAGAACGCGGGCGAGGGCGCGGACGTCTCGGCCCCGATGGTCCGCGAGGTGCTCGGCGCGTACTTCCACGTAAGGCCGTCCGGGCATAGCTGATGGATGGTCGGGGACTGCCGGTACATCACCAACGGCCCCGGTATCACACCCCCTTTACCCTGGTCGCTCGCTCGCGTCGTCGTCGGCCGGGAACCGGACGAGGGCGGCGAGGGTGGCGAGCAGGACCATCCCGACCGCCGTCCACAGCGCCGCGACGGTCGAGCGGAGCACCAGCGCGCCCGTCGTGACCGCGCCCACGCCGTAGGCGACGAACACGAGCGCCTGCACCGCCAGCACGGGCGTGGGGGTGCTGCTCATCCGGGGAGGGAGGCGGGAGACTACAGAGTTCACGACGTTCGTGAGGGTGGTGGTCACGACGACGGTCGTGACGCTGGAGACTCCGAGCCTGCGGGCCGAGGCGCTCTGGATGCCCATCGCCACCGCCACGAGCCCGATCAGCTCGTACTGGACATAGTGGTCGAGCGCTGGGAGGTGCAGCTGCCACCACACCGCCATGCCCACCAGGATCGCGCACTCCAGGCCGAGGGCAGCCGTGACGACGCGCGGCCAGATGGCGTCCTGCCGGGCGCGGCGCACGATGAGCGAGGCCAGGAACACCCCGACGATGAACCCGCCCAGGGCCACGACCGAGCGCGTGACCGCAGGTATCCTCGCCTGACCGATGGCGAGCCCCAGCAGCACCGTGTTCCCTGTCATGTTCGCGGTGAACACCCGGCCCAGCCCCAGGTAGCTCACGGCATCCACCGATCCGGATGCGAGCGCGAGCAGGACGAGGATCGCGTTCCGATCTCTCTCCCGGTTCGCCACGGGGTCACCTCCAGGTCACGCAGGGTCGCGGCTCGGCCGAGGGCCGCGTCGGGTCCGGGCCACGCATCAGCCTATCACCTTCGGCAGGCCCGATTCATCCCTGGGATTGGAGGTTCTGGTAGGAGGGGGCCCCTCACCACGCGGCGTTGCGAGGAAGCCGGTAGATGAGCTAAAATCCTAATGTCGGAGCGGGCGCCTGCGTGGCGCCCGCCTTCGGAGTGACGATGTGCTGATACGGTCCGTCAGGCTGACCGACGTCCACACGCTTCGACGCCAGCAGAGCGTCGAGGTGCTGAACACGCCTGATGCGCTCATCCACGGCTTCTCACCGATCCGCTTCGGCTTGCGGTCGCTTCTGCCGCGTATCTGGTCCGGCCGAGAAACCCTTGTGCTCGAGTATCGCGGCCGCCCGGTCGCCTGTTGCTACTCGGCCTCGCGCCGCGGCGCCGAGCACCGCCTGATCGTGGCGCTGAGCAGGTGCGCTGATAGGGGCCTCGGGGACGACGTCGCGTGGGAGTGGCTCGCGAGAGGCATCTGCCAGCATGCGGCGCGCGAGGGCAGCCTGCGAGTGCTCGCGAGGGCCAGGGATGGCTCCGAGTGCGTGGCGGCGCTTCGGCGCGCCGGGTTCACGACCTACGGGCAGGAGGTCGTGTACGTGCGGAGCTACACGCGGGGCGCCGGAGCTCTGCACCCGGGGCTGCGCCCGATGTCCTCGCGGGATCACTGGGACGCCTGGCGGCTGTATCACCAGACCGAGCCCGCGCCGGCGCAGCGGGCGGAGGGGTTGACGCCGTCCGCCTGGATGCGGGCCCGTAAGGGCCGTGATGACGGAGCATGGGTCCTGCGCGCGGGCGATGGCGTGGACCTGCTCGCCGAGCTGGCGTTCGGCGAGCGTGGCGCTGTGCTTCGGGTGCACTACCGGCCGCCTGCGCGCCCCGAGCTCGCGCCGGCGATAGAGCACGCGCTGGCCCTCTCGGCCCGACGCGGTCCGGGTACGCTGTACTGCGTGGCGCAGGAGAATCAGGCCGAGCTCGCGGGGCTCCTGGAGGAGCGGGGGTTCGCGAGACTGCAGTGCAACCTGCGTCTCGTGCACTACAACGCCACGCTCGCCGCCTGGCAGGAGCACCCGGCGATCGAGCCGGCCACGAGCATCGCGCGGACGGGCCTTACCCACCTGTCCGCGAGTTGGAGCAATACATCGAAAGGAGATACCGACCAGCCGGGAAACTGAGAGCTCTCTCAGAGGTTGATTGCATGGCACAGAGAATAGAAGATTACAAAGTCTACGAAGAGACGATAACCGACGATCTCGACGCGCTGCTGGCCGCGATACCGGGGCACATCCGTCAGCCGCTCGAGCAGATGGCCGAGCTGTCCACACTGCTGGAGATAGTGCTCGATCTGGGGCGCCTGCCGGAGGCGCGGTTCACCGACCAGGAGCTCACGCTCAGCGACAGCGAGGTCACGCGCGAGGACATAGATTACGTCATCGCGCGGATCGGCGATTTCGGCGGGGACAACCGGGCCGGCATCGAGCGCACGCTGCACCGCATCAGCGCCATCCGCAACCGGCGTGGCGACGTCATCGGCATCACCTGCCGCGTCGGCCGAGCGGTGCTTGGCACAGTCGACATAATCAAGGACATCGTGGAGTCCGGCAGGAGCACGCTCATCCTGGGCCGTCCGGGCGTGGGCAAGACGACGCTGCTGCGAGAGGTCGCGAGGGTGCTGGCGGAGGAGATGCGCAAGCGCGTGATCATCGTGGACACGAGCAACGAGATCGCGGGGGACGGCGACATCCCGCACCCCGCGATCGGGCGCGCCCGCAGGATGCAGGTGCCCACCCCCAGCATGCAGCACGCGGTGATGATCGAGGCCGTCGAGAACCACATGCCTGAGATCATCATCATAGACGAGATCGGCACAGAGCTCGAGGCCGCGGCCGCGCGCACCATCGCCGAGCGGGGGGTGCAGCTCATCGGCACGGCCCACGGCAACACGCTCGACAACCTGATGATGAACCCCACGCTCTCCGACCTGGTCGGAGGCATCCAGTCCGTCACGCTCGGGGACGAGGAGGCCAAGCGTCGGGGCACCCAGAAGAGCATCCTCGAGCGCAAGGCGCCGCCGACCTTCGACGTGCTAGTGGAGATCCAGGACCGCGACCGGCTCACGATCCACCGTGACGTCGCGGAAACCGTTGACGCGGTGCTTCGGGGCTACGAGATACGGCCCGAGGTGCGCTGGCGCGACGCGGCGGGCGTGGTCCACACCGAGCGCGGCGCGGCGACCTTCGTCCAGGAGAGGCCATCGCGCCGCGACCGTCAGCAGGCGGAGCCCACCGCTCCGGCCAGGACACGCGAGACGGGCGGCAACGGACGCTCGGCCGGGCAGGAGGCGCCGGAGCAGGTCGAGCAGTCCGCCCAGCCGCACAAGGTCTACGCGTTCGGCGTGAGCCGCAACAAGCTCGAGCAGGCGTCCATCCGCATGGCGATCCCGCTCACGATCGTAAAGCACCTCGATCAGGCGGAGATGATCATCACGGTGGACAACTACTACCGGAAGGCGCCTCCGGCGGTGCGCGACTCCGGCAAGCCGGTGTACGTGCTCAAGACGAACAGCGTGACGCACATCGAGCGCCTGCTCGCGAGCGTCTTCCACGTGCCCGTGCCGGCGGACCCGTATCTGGCCGCGCAGTCGGAGGCGGAGCAGGCCGCTCAGGACGTGCTGACCAACGGAGGCGCGGTGCAGCTCGCCCCCCAGTCGACCGCGATCCGCCGAATGCAGCACCAGATAGCCGAGCGGTACAACGTCATGTCCAAGAGCACCGGCAAGGAACCCAACCGCCGGGTGACGCTGTACGCGTCCGAGTAGGCAGTTGTTCATAACGCTTGAGGGGACGGAGGGCAGCGGCAAGAGCACCCAGGCAGCCATCCTGAGGGACGCGCTCGCTCCCCTCGGCCCTGTGCTGCTCACCCGCGAGCCCGGCGGCACGGAGCTCGGAGAGAGGATCAGGAGGTTGCTGCTCGAGCCGGGCGGTGACGCCCTTGACCCCGTGACCGAGCTCCTGTTATTCTCTGCCGCGAGAGCGCAGCTCGTCCGGGAGGTGGTCGTGCCCGCCCTCCAGCGCGGCGAGGTGGTGATCTGCGACAGGTACGCGGACTCCACCCGAGCCTATCAGGGCCGCGGACAGGGGGTCGCCGAGGACGAGGTCGAGGCGGCGATTCGGCTGGCCACCGGCGGCCTCGAGCCCGACCTGACCATCTACCTGGACGTCGACGCGGCCGAGGCCCTCTCGCGACGATCCCGACACCGAGGCGACGCACAGTGGAACCGCATTGACGCGCGTGACCTCGAGTTTCACGAGCGGGTGCGACGAGGCTACCTCGAGGTGGCCCGGCGATTCCCGTACAGGATCGTCGTCGTGGACGCCGGCCGCCCAATCGGGGAGGTCGCGGCGGAGATCGAGAGGGTCGTGCTCGCCGGGCTCGCTCACAAGAGTGCAGGAGGGACGACTTGAAGCTAGTGATAGCCGTGATCAGCAGCCGGGACACTACGACACTGCTCGACGCCCTCAACCGCGAGGAGTTCGGTGCGACGCTGATCCAGTCGCACGGTGGCTTCCTGCGGGAAGGCAACGCGACCATCTTCATCGGCGTCGAGGACGAGCGCGTCGAGCGGCTCATCGGCATCCTCTCCGAGACGTGCAAGACGCGCACCCGCCTGATGAGCCCCTCTATCCCCGCGATCGAGTCCGGCGAGTACCTGCCCTCGGGACCGATCGAGGTGGACGTGGGGGGAGCCACCATCTTCGTCCTGCCCGTCGAGCGCTACGAGCGCATCTGACACGAGCTCGCCACGGCTTGCCGTTCTCCTGGAAGAGTGGTAGCGAGGTGGCAATGGAGGGCCCTGGGCCGGTGATGGGCTTATGTGCTCAGCTGGGTGCCAGCAGCCTCTCGTTGCCATACCTGGCCAGGGCCTCCCGGTCCAGCTCGAGCCCCAGCCCCGGTCCCTCGGGCACCGCAAGCATCCCGTCCGAGTCGAGCCTCCAGCCGCCCGCCGCCAGATCGTCTATGTAGGGCGAGCCGGTCTTGTACTCCACGAGGTCCGTGTCGGGCAGCGCCGAGGCCAGATGCAGGTCGGCCGCGAGCCCTACGGCCGTGTTCCAGCCGTGGGGCACCAGCCTCGCCCCCGACTCCTCCGCCATCCACCCCACGCGTCTCGACTCGCTCAGCCCTCCGACCTTCGTCGAGTCGGGCTGGACTACGTCCAGCGCGCCCGCCCTCAGCCAGGGCGCGAACGATTGCCTGCGGGTGAGCACCTCGCCCCCCGCGATCGGCACCGGAGAGCGCCCGCGCAGCTCGGCGTATCCCTCCAGGTCGTCCGGCCTCAGCGGCTCCTCGAACCAGGCCACGTCGAAGGTCGCGAGCATCCGCGCGGTCCTGTGGGCCCACCTGCGGTCCCGCGCCCAGAACGCGTCGCTTCCCCCGGCGTCCACCATCAGGAGCGAGCCCTCTCCCACGGCGTCCCGGGCCCCTCTCACGATCGCCTCGTCGAGCGCGCCGCTGTGCCGTCCGAACGGCCCCCAGCCGATCTTGAACGCTGTGAAGCCCTGCTCTCGTAGCGCCAGGAGGTGCTCCGAGAGCCTCGGGGGCTCGTCGGCAAGAAGTGAGGCGTACGGCCTGACCCTGTCGCGGTACCGTCCGCCCAGCAGCCTGCCCACAGGCTGTCCGGTGGCCTTGCCGAGGATGTCCCACAGCGCTATGTCTATCCCGCTGATCGCGTGGGTGATCGCTCCTCCCCGCCCCATCCAGAACGTGTGCTGGTGCAGCTTCTCGGAAACCCTCTCCGGCTCGAGCGCGCTCTCCCCCTCGTACAGCGGCCGGAGCACCGAGAGCGCGGCCCTTACCAGCCCGTCGTTCGTGAAAGCGCTGCCCACACCCATGAGCCCCTCGTGCGTGTGCACGGCGACCAGGGTGTGCACGCAGTCCTCCGGCCTCAGCTCCCGACTCCAGCCGCCCTCCGGCGTGCCTCCCCTCAGCCCGGTGCAACTGATCTCGCGTATCCTCATCGCGCTCCCTCCCGACACAAAGGATGATAGCGCACATCCACGACCGGAAGTATATCAGCGGAGTGAACGAAAGTGGGCGTGCACGACTTGCATTCCTGAGGACTTGTACTATAATAAGCCCACAAGTCCGGCGCATATCCACCGACATTCATGCCGACTCAACAGAAACGCCGGCCACAGGGAGGGCCGTACGAGCGCGATGGCCGTCACGGTGCCAGACCACTATCTGAGGATCCTCCGGGCGGTGAGGCTCGGAGGCGAAGTAACCAGACGCGAGCTCGTCCGGCTCACGGACCTGAGTCCTGGCGCGGTCAACAGGGCGATCAGGGAGCTGAGAGTGCTGGGCCTGATTGGTGACGCCGGCAGGTCGCGCTCGAACGGCGGGCGGCCTCCAGACACTCTCTCCCTGCGCCCGGATGCCGGCTACGCGGTCGGACTCGACCTGGACGGCGAGAGGCAGCGCGCCGTGCTCGCCGACCTGAGCGGACGCATCGCCTCCAGTCTGGACGAGCCCATGAGGATCACGACCGACAGAGAGGAGATCCTCTCCGAGGCGGTGCGCCTCTTCCGCCGCGTGGTCGCTGCCTCGGGGGTACGGGAGGAGGCGGTGCTCGGCGTGGGCGTCTCGCTCCACGCGATCGTGGACCCCCTGGACGGCACGGTGTACTGCTGGCCCGACACGCCCGAATGGTCGGAGGCGTGGACCGACTTCCGCTTCCGGGACGAGCTCGCCGCGCGCCTGAGGGGACCGCACGTGGTCGTGGACGACATAGTCCGCGCGCTCGGCGCGATGGAGGGGGAGCTGGGGGCTGGCAGGGGCGAGGAGAGCTTCGTGTACGTGTGGGCCGACCGGGGCGTGGGCTCCGCTCTGATGCTCGGAGGCGAGCCGTACCTGGGGCCCGCGAGGGTCGCGGGCGAGATCGGGCACATCAAGGTGACGAGCGAGCCCCTGCCGTGCAGCTGCGGCAACACGGGCTGCCTCGAGACCGTGATCTCGACCGAGTCAATCCTGAGGCGGGCGAGGCAGCGCCTCGGCGAGTCCGCGCTGCTGAGCGCGGCGAGCAGCCGGGGGGCGGAGCTGAGCATATCGGACGTGCTCGAGGACGCCGAGCTGGGTGACAAGCTCTCGTACCGACTGCTCACGGAGGCGGGAGAATACCTCGGCGTCGCGCTCGCCACGGTGCTCAACCTGCTCGGGGTCGAGCTGATGGTCGTGGGCGGGAGGCTCGCCTCCTCCGACGTCTTCCTCGACGCAGCCCGCCACGCGCTCAGGCTGAGGGCGCTGCCCCAGCTGTCGCGTCGGATCAGGCTCGAGCGGAGCCTGATGGGGGAGCTCGCGGGCTGTCGTGCCGCCGCGAGCCTCGCCCTGGGCTCCCTATTCGGTCGTGGGAGCCCAAACCTGGTCGAGATGGCGATCGCGCGTCGTGAGGCCGCGGCCAGCTCGGAAGGGAGGTGATCTCGAGGAGATGACTCACACTTCGGCGTAAGCTCCCAGCATGCAGGAGGCGCGGAGATGAGATCCGACGTGTTTCAGGGCAGCGAGAGACCGGCGAGGTCCGGGCACGCTCTAACCAGAAGGCGATTCCTGAGGCTTTGTGCGCTCGCGGGCCTGGGGATCGCGAGCGGCACGCCGCTCGCGGCCTGCGGCAGCAATGCAGGGGTAGCGAACAAGACTTCATCGGGCAAGGGCAAGTCGTCAGCAGGCGGGACGCTGATCGTCTGGGGATTTCAGGGGACGTTCGAGGGCATACAGTCGCAGATACCGAAGTTCGAGCAACGGCACCCCGGGGTGAAGGCCTCGATCAAGCAGTTCGGCTACGACGACGTTCACACGAACCTGCTCAACGCCATAGTCGCGGGAAGCGGTGCGCCCGACCTGTGTGCGATAGATGTCACGCGGCTGACGCAGTACGTGCAGGGTCTGGCCGACCAGAACGCCCACCGGCAGAAGTACGAGAGGCAGTTCGTGCCGCCCACCGTCGAGCTGGCGTCGTACAAGGGCAAGTTCTACGGACTCGCCACGGACTCGGAGCCGATGGGCTTCTTCTACAGGCGGGACCTGTGGGATAAGTACGGCACCAACCCCGAGAGTATAAGGACGTGGGACGACCTCGCGACAGCGGGCGACGAGGTGCAGCGCGCGAGCGGCGGCAAGGTGAACCTCTACGCGATGACGGCGAACGAGACCAGCCTGTACGAGGTACTCGCGGCCGAGCAGGGCTTTGGCGGCTACTACTTCGACGACACAGACACGAAGGTCATCGTGGACGATCCGAAGATCGTCGAGGCGGTGAAGGTGCTCAAGCGGCTGTGGGACGGCAGGAGCGTGTACCGCAACCCGAACGGGGGCTACGCGGGGGACGAGATGACCGCACTGCTCAAGCGCAGCAAGGTGGCCTCTCAGATAGTCGCACCCGGCTGGTACCCCGAGACGCTGAAGCAATCCATGCCGGAGCAGGCGGGCAAGTGGCGGATGATGCGTGCACCGGCCGTGAGCACGGGCGGCCCGCGCGTGGGCTATCAGTACCCCACCATCTTCGTGATACCCCAGCAGAGCAGCAGGCAGGACCTCGCGTGGGACCTGGAGGTGCTCGGGCTGACCGGGGCGGGCGCGAGGGTGCTGTTCGACAAGTACGACATCCTGCCGGCGTACCAGCCTCTGCTGAACGAGCTGATGTCGAAGCCCGACAAGTACTTCGGCGGGCAGATGACGTATCGGCTCTGGAACGAGATAGCCCACGACGCGCCCAAGGTCTTCTTCGGGACCGGCTTCGTCCAGGCTCAGCAGATCATGGGCAACCACCTGCAGCAGGTGCTCACCGGCAAGAAGACGCCCGAGGAGGGCATGCAGGAGGCGGCGCAGGAGATGCGCGCGAAGCTCAAGAAGGGATGAGGCGCGATGGCTGCCTTGGAGCGGGCGTATCGGCCGAAGGGGATCTCGTACCGGCTGGACAGGTGGTGGCGCGTGGCGGCACCCTACACCTTCATCTCCCCGTTCTACCTGATCTTTCTGGCGTTCGGGCTGTTGCCGATCGCGTTCTCCCTGATAGTCAGCCTGTACGACTGGAACGGGATCACACCTGGTGGCTTCGTGGGGCTGGACAACTACCGGGTGCTTCTACAGGATCCCGAGTTCTACACGGCGCTGTTCAACACGGTGTACGTCTGGCTGGGCAGCGTGCCCCCGATGGTGCTGCTGGCGCTCGTGTTCGCCTCGATCCTCAACTCCTCCCTAGTACGCTTCCGCGGTCTGTTCCGCACGGTGTACTTTCTGCCGGTGGTCACCTCCCTCGTCATCACGGGGCTCATCTTCAGCCAGCTCTTCAGCACCTCGTTCGGGCTGGTCAACAGTGCGCTAGCGGTCTTCGGGCTTCCGCCCATCAACTGGCTGTCGGACCCCGCCTGGATGAAGCTCACGCTGATCCTCGCCCTGCTCTGGCGCTGGACGGGCAACGACATGGTGATCATGCTGGCGGGCCTCCAGAACATCCCGGGCGAGCTGTACGAGGCCGCCCGGGTGGACGGCGCGGGACCCCTTCAGTCGTTCTTTCGGATCACCGTCCCGCTGATGCGTCCCGTGATTCTGTTCGACCTGATCATCTCGACCATCGGGACGTTCAACCTGTTCGCCGAGCCGTACGTGCTCTTCGGGCCGGACGGCGGGATGGACGAGGCGGGGCTGGTGACCGGCACGCTGCTGTACCAGAACTCGTTCGTGTACTTCAAGTTCGGCTACGGCGCGGCCATCGCGTGGGTCGTCGCGCTGATCATCTTCGCTCTCTCCATGCTCCAGCTCAAGCTGGGCGGCAGAGAGCCAGATTAGGAGTGTGAGATGGCTACGCTCGGTGTGAGACAAGCTCGGGGGGCTGGTGGCTCCGTTTCATTGGGCGAGTGGATCGGCCGTCACCTGCTCCAGATCGTGGTGTACG
The DNA here is from genome assembly GCA_902810765.1 of Chloroflexota bacterium. GTDB lineage: Bacteria > Chloroflexota > Chloroflexia > Thermobaculales > Thermobaculaceae > CADDYR01. Next base: position 8,502 of record CADDYR010000047.1, on the reverse strand, counting down.
CGATCCTGATCCTCTTCGGGATGATCTTCCTCCTGCCCTTCTACTGGATGGTGATCTCCTCGCTGCGGCCGATGTCGGAGTTCTATCAGTTTCCGATACCGCTATTCCCCCATCATCCCTCGCTCGAGAACTACAGGCTGCTGTTCGAGCGCTCCCTCTTCGGGCGCGGGATGCTGAACAGCGCGTTTCTCTCTGTCGTGTCGGTACTGCTGCAGGTGTTCTTCTCGGCGCTTGCCGGGTACACGTTCGCCAAGCTACGCTTTCGGGGCAGGGAGCCACTGTTCCTGGGGCTTCTTGCCACGATGATGATCCCGATGGGTGTGGGTATGATACCCAATTACCTGATAATGGCCCACATCCATTGGATAGACACGTACTGGCCGCTCATCCTGCCTCCCATCGCCAATGCCTTCGGCATCTTCTGGATGCGCCAGTACTGCCTGTCGGTGCCGAACGAGCTGCTCGACGCCGCGCGGATAGACGGCGCGGGAGAGTTCGGCATATTCTGGAGGGTCGTGCTACCCATCATCCAGCCAGCGGTGGCGTCCCTGGCGATCTTCATCTTCCTGAGCACATGGACGGATTTCCTCGGTCCGCTCGTGTATCTGCGGAGCGAGCAGCTGTACACGGTCCAGCTCTGGCTGTCGGTGGTGGCTCGCCAGGGCAACGTGGGCCAGCCGGCGGTGGTGATGGCCGGGTCCGTGCTGGCGAGCATACCGATCGTGATCCTGTTCGCCACGATGCAGCGCCGCTTCATAGCCGGGCTGACCGCGGGCAGCATAAAGTGAGAGGCCCGAGACGGCAGAGCCAGTGAAAGCAACCGAAAGGAGAGGGGATCGAATGTCGGCTTCATCACGGACCACGAGCACCGAGAGACTGGCCGTGGAGGGCGGCGAGCCCGCTGTGCGCCATCCGCTGCCGCCGATGTACCCGGGCGGGATGAGGATTGGGACGGAGGAGGAGGCCGCCGTGCTCGAGGTCCTCAGGAGCAGGCGGCTGTTCCGCTACTATGGCCCGGAGCCCGGCCCGTCGAGGGTGGAGGAGCTCGAGGAGGCTTTCGCACACCACGTGGGGGCGAGGCACGCGCTCGCCGTGTCCTCCGGCACGGCGGCGCTCACCGCCTCCCTCGCTGCGCTCGGGGTGGGGCCGGGGGACGAGGTGATCGTGCCTGCCTACACCTGGATCTCGACGGCCGCCGCGGTGCTCTCGGTCGGGGCGGTGCCCGTGGTCGCGGAGGTGGACGACTCTCTCACGCTCGATCCGGAGGACGTCGAGAGGAGGATCACGAAAAGGACCAGAGTGGTTATCCCGGTGCACATGCGGGGCGCTCCCTGCAACATGGACGGCCTCGGGGAGGTGGCGCGCCGCCACGGCCTGCGGATGCTCGAGGACGTGGCCCAGGCAGTCGGGGGCAGCTACCGGGGACGCAGGCTCGGCACGATCGGCGAGGTGGGCGCGTTCAGCCTCCAGTTCAACAAGATCATCACGAGCGGAGAGGGCGGGCTGGTGACCACCGACGACGGTGCCCTCCACGAGCGCGCCCAGATGTACCACGACGTAGCGGCGAGCCAGCGCCCGGGCCCGGGCGCTGGCGAGGCGTTCGTGGCGACCACCTGTCGGATGGGGGAGCTCGCGGGCGCGGTGGCGCTCGCCCAGCTCGGGAAGCTCGAGGGGCTGCTCGCCGGGATGAGGGCGAACAAGGCTCGGATCGTCGGGGGCGTGGAGGAGGCGGCCCGCTCCAGGGGGTTCGCGCTGAGGCGGGAACACGACCCCGAGGGCGACACGGGCATCGCGCTCGTGCTCCTCGCCCCCACGAGGGAGGTCGCCGCATGGACTGTGGAGGCCCTGCGGGCGGAGGGGGTGGGAGCGGACGTGCTGTTCGACCCCTCGAGACCCGACTACCACGTGTACTACCACTGGACGCCCGTGCTCGAGGGGCGCTGGTGGCACCCCACGAGCCCCTGGAAGCTGCGCGGGGGCGAGGTCGGCTTTTCCCGCGACTCCTGTCCGCGCACGCTCGAGCTGCTCGGCCGCGCGGTGCACCTGGACGTCAGCCCCGAGCTCACGGAGGAGCAGGTGGGGGAGGTGATCCTGGCGATCAACAAGGTGCTGAGCCACGCCCAGCACGCTGGAGGGTAATGAGATGGCGGGCACGATGCTCATCGGCTACGACGTCGAGTGGTGGGGCGAGGAGGACGTCACGAGGCGCTTCCTGAGGCAAGTGAGGCGGATGCACGACGAGCTTGGGGTGCCAGCCACGTTGTTCATCGTGGGGCGCACGCTCGAGAGGTGGGTGGAGGACTTCCGCGAGATCGCCTCCGACCCGCTGTTCGACCTCCAGCAGCACACGTACTCCCACAAACTCCTCAAAACGGTGTACATCGAGGACGGCCGCTCCGTGCGCGTGGTGAGGGGGGCAGGGCTGGACGAGATACGCTGCGAGGTGGGCAGGACGAGCGAGCTGCTCCGAGAGCACCTAGGGATGGAGTGCATCGGGCTGACCGGGCCGTGGTGCTACTACCGGGGGCTGAGGGACCGTCCGGACGTCCTGGAGGTGCTGTGGGAGGAGGGGATACGCTTCACCCGCACCGACGGCCGGAACGAGCGGGACTGGCACCCGGTCTCGATGGACCTGCAGCCCTACTGGTACGAACCCCTGGGATTTCCGGACATGCTCGAGATCCCGACCCACGGCTGGCACGACAACACACTTCGACAGGAGGTGCTTGGCTGGGACGACCTGGACGGGTACTTCGAGGCGGTCAGGCCGTACATCGAGCGGGCGGCCGAGCGGGACGAGGTGTTCTCGCTGTGCCAGCACGACTGGTCGAGCGTGAGGGACGACCCGGAGATGAGCGCGACCGAGAGGCTGATCACGCACGCCCTGGAGCGAGGGGTGCGGATCGTGACCTGCCGCGAGTACTACCTCGAGAGGCTGCGCTCGAGGGAGCGCCGGCCTGAGCACGTGAGGATGGGGGTGTGAGCGCCAGAGACGAGTACCGCTACGCCAGGCTCTCTTGGCCCGAGGTGAACGAGGCGGTGGAGCTCGGCAAGGTGGTCCTGCTGCCGACCGGATCCACCGAGCAGCACGGGCCACACCTGCCCCTCGACACCGACGCATTCCTGTGCGAGTCCGTGTGCCTGGAGGCGGGCCGCAGGGCTCCCGACAGGGTGCTCGTGCTGCCGCCCGTGCCCTACGGCCTGAACCTGCATCATATGGATTTCCCGGGCACGGTGCACATCGAGCCGGAGACCTTCGTCGCGTTCTGTCTGGATGTGGCGAAGAGCGTGGCTTACCACGGCTTCGAGAAGCTCCTGATCGTGAACGGGCACGGCTCGAACGCGCCGCTCGTGGAGCTGGTCGCCCGGAAGACGGTGCTTCAGACCCGCTCGCTGTGCGCGGCCGTGAGCTACCTCCAGCTCGCGCTCGAGGCGTTCGGCCGCGTGAGGGACACGTCCGTCACCGCGCACGCGGACGAGCTCGAGACCTCGCTGTACCTGTACCTGGCTGCGGAGAGGGTGCGGATGGACAGGGCGGTGGCGGGCGAGGACGTGCGGGGCCGCTACCTGAGCTCGGACAGCACTCCCGACTATCCCGTGCGCTTCAGCGACGTCTGGAGCAGGTGGACCCGCACTGGGGTCCACGGCGACCCCACCAGCGCGAGCGCCGAGAAGGGACGGGTGGCGTTCGAGGCAGCGGTCACAGGGCTCCTCGAGCTGGTCGAGGAATGGCGGAGCTGGCCGGTGGGCGAGCGCTCGGACCAGCACTCGCGGCCGCCGGAGCATCCGATCCGCTGGTAAGGGCCGAGCGGGAAGTGCCCCCACACCTCGCCCCCAGGCGCCACCCGCACAATCACGCGCGATCGTGTTCGTTTCCGGGTGAACAACATTGGATCACGCCGCCTTGGGCCACCAGACACGGTGCTTTGGGAGCCGCCTCCAGCGAGGAGCAGAGGCCGCTGCTCGTCGAGGAGACAGCAAAGGGCAGGTTCCGTACGCACCAGGAGGCCAGGGAGTGGGTAGAGCAGCACTACGGAGTGACGTACGGATACAAGGGGATGTACTCGATGCTAGGGAAGACCCGGAGTACATCCGAAGGTGCCCAGACCCGTGTCTGAGAAGGCGGACTCCAGGACGCAGGAGGAGTGGAAGATGAGCTGAGATCAGGGCTACGGGGACTGGCGAGACGAGTTGCCGGCTCCGAGGGGAGTCAAGGTAGTGCAGAGTCTGCAGTTGCGGTACGAGCGGTAGTATCTGCTCCTGGCCGTGGATCCGCTGTCAGGCTCGATCGAGTGGACGTGGATTTGCCCACCAGGCGGGTGTTCCTGCCAGTGTACTCTCCGGAGCTCAGCCCGGCTGAGAGTGTGTTCGAAGGCGCGTCGAGGGCAAGGTGTACAAGGATCTTCCGGCCAAGCAAAGGGAGGTGGAGCGGTATCTCGAGGGGTTGGAGGCTGACCCCGAGCGGGTGAGGAGTCTGTGGTTGGGAGTGGCTGCAAGAGTCTCTCGCCCGGCTCCCATACCGTCCCGCAGCTTGACGAGGAAACGGTATTAAAGTGATCCTCAGGTCCTGCCCATCTGTAAACCGACATAGCACCTCCTTGTATCTTATGCGTGTGGGTATACTCCGACATGGGTGCGACAGACCGCAGCCCCCTTGGTCGAGCGAGGCTGTAAAAAAGCTCGGGTCGTCGTGCCCCCACACTCATAGAGCCTCCGTGGCCTGCCCCCTGAATTTGGTCCAGTCAAAATGTGAGTCTGGCGCCCTCTGCTGATGCTATTCCGGCAACGATGTCTCGGGCTACGTCTGCCGGCGTCCGGTAGCCCACTGAACTATGCGGCCTCTGCTCGTTGTACTGCCTCCTCCAGCTCTCGATCACGACCTGCGCGTACCTCCCGGTTATAGTCGAGGGTCAGTCCCTTTATCAGGCACTCATCGCGGAACTTGCCGATGAATGACTCGCCGTACCCGTTCTCCCATGGATGCCCAGGCTCGATATAGACCGTCTTCGCACCCCACCCCTTGAGCCTCTCGGCGATGAACTCGGGACCGTTGTCACTCCTCAGGTGCTGTGGCGCCCCGTACAACTCGAACATCTCCCCGAGCGTCTCGGTGACGGCCTCGCTGTCCAAGCTGTACTCCACCCTGACGCGGTGGCACTCCCTCGTGTACTCATCGAGCACCACCAGCATCTTGAGCATCCGATTACTCTCTGTCCGGTCGTACACGAAGTCGTACGTCCGCACCTGCCCCCTGTAGCCGGCCCTTGTCGGCAGCTGCTTGTTGCCTGTATGCCGCTTCTTTGGCCTCCTCCTCGACAAGCTCAGACCCTCGGCTTTCCAGACCCTCCACACCCTCTTATGGTTTACCCGCTCGTCCCGTTTCAAGAGCGCCGTGATCCGCCTGTATCCGTACCGCTTGTGCTGGCTGGCCAGATTCACTACCCGATGCCTGAACTCGGTCGCGTGGTCGATGCCGCGTCTGTTGTAGCGATACGTCGAGCGGCTTATCCCCACGGCTCTACACGCCGTCCTCTCCGATACTCCGCCTGCCACCAGCTCACCCGCTATCTCCCGCCTCACAGGGTCCCCAGGGCCTCCCGAAGGGCCTCGTTGGCCAGAGCTTGATCTGCTACCAGCCTCTTGAGCCGGGCGTTCTCGGTCTCGAGCTGTTTGAGCTTACGGAGCTGCGATACCTCCAGCCCCTGATACTGCTTCTTCCACCGGTAGTATGTCCACTCGCTGATCCCGTACTTGCGGCACACCTCCCCCTTCGTGGGCGCCGCATCCGCTTCTCGGAGCATCTGGACGATCTGCTCCTCGCTGTAGCGCTTTTTCATCGAGTCCCCCCCTTTCTGGGGGGCTTCGGACTCACATTCTAACTGGTACTGTTTTCGGGGAGCAGGTCACCTCTATCCCTCAGTTGAAGCGTGACAGGGTAGTAGGGCCTGCTACAGCCCGAACTCGCGGCGCAGGTACTCGCGGTTCAGGCGCGCGCTCTCGAGCGGGGTCCTCATCGTCGTGTCCTGCTCGACTATGAGCCAGCCCGTGTAGTCGAGCCCTGACAGGGAGTCCAGAAAACGGGCGAAGTCCACCGCCCCCGTGCCCAGCTCCGGGAAGATGCCGAGCCTGAGAGCATCGTGGAACCCTAGCCCCTCACGACGGCATCGCTCGAGCACGCGCTCGTCCACGTCCTTGAGGTGCACGTACGTGATCCTGGGACCGTAGCGCTCGGTGATCCTGAGCACGTCGCCTCCGGCGTAGCACATGTGTCCGACGTCCAGGCACAGCCCCACGCGGTCTGGATCGGTCGAGTCGAGCAGCCGCGCGAGCTCCTCTTCTGTCTCGACGTAGGTGCCGACGTGGTTGTGGAAGGCCAAGCGCACGCCGTGCTCTGAGCACCTGCGAGCCAGCTCCTCGAGCCCGGAGACCATCGAGCGCCAGCCCTCCTCGTCGAGCACGACCGACCCGTCGGCCCGCCCGGCCACCGTCCGCCTGCGCTCGTCGCCCGAATCCGCCGCGATCAGCACATCACCTCCGAGAGTCGCCAGGAGCCTCGCGATGACCTCAGCCCGCTCGATCTCGGCCGGCGCGATCGTGTCGTCCCGGAGGTTCATCGCGCAGAACATGGACGCCAGCCTGAGTCCTCGCCTGTCGAGGTCGGCCCGCACCCGGCGGGGGTCGGTCGGGAACTCCTCGCCGTACTCCGTGCCCTCGTACCCCGCCTCGGCCATCTCGTCGAGCATCCGCTCATAGGGGGTGTGGGGTCGGTAGTCGGGCACGTCCCGGTTGTTCCAGTTGACGGGTGCGGTGCCCACGGTCACGCTGAGCATACGGACCAGGCCTCCTTGGCTGTGAGGGTCGCTGGCCCTCATTCTACCTCAGTCCCGGCCCTACAGGACGTTGATGCGACCTCCGGAGCGGTACTGTGCAAGCACCTGGCGCACGCGCCTGCGGAGCTTCGGGTCGGGGTCGTCGCGCATCCTCTCCAGAGCCCGCACGACCTCCTGCTCACGCGAGCGGGGCGAGCCGTCGCAGAGGGTGTGGAGCACGTCGGCCCTCACCCTCGGGTCGGCGTCGTCCACCATCTCGAGGAGGCGGTCCCACACGCGGTCGTGCTCCGACTTGAGGCTGCAGGGGCACAGGGCGTGGACGGCGCGACGACGCTCGGACACTTCGGGAGAGAAGGTCCGCTCGATGAGGTCGGTGATCTCGTCGGGATGGGTCTTGCGCACGGCGCCGGTACCGACTAGCCGCCTATCTGGCTCATGGAGCGGCTCGCCCGGACGAACCCGGGGTCGTTGATGTGGTGCTTCATCTCCTTCCTGAGCACGGCGCCGTGCATGATCCGCCCGAGCTCCTCGTCACTCGCTCCCGAGCGCAGCGGGGCGCGCAGGTCGGTCTCCCAGGTCGAGAACAGGCAGGTGCGCAGCTGGCCGTCGGCGGTGAGGCGGATGCGGTTGCAGGTGGAGCAGAACGGCTCGGACACGGGGTTGATGAAGCCGACCTCGCCCCTGCCGTCCGCGAACCGGTACACGCGAGAGGTCGAGGAAGGATCGGTGTCGCGGGGCACGAGGGGGTACACGGCGTTGATCATCTCGTAGATCTCGCGTCCCGTCAGGAGCTGCTCACGGCTCCAGCTCTCGTCGGCGTCGAGGGGCATGAACTCGATGAACCGGACGACGTAGGGCTTGCGCCGGGCGAAGCGCGCGAAGTCGAGCACCTCGGGCTCGGTGAACCCGCGGATCGCGACCGCGTTCACCTTGATCGGCCTGATCGTCGAGTGCTTCTCGAGCTCCTCGAGCCCCGCGAGCACCTCATCGAGGTGGTCGCGGCGCGTGATGTGCGCGAACTTCTCCCGTGTGAGCGTGTCCAGGCTGACGTTGATGCGCGTGAGGCCGGCGTCCGCGAGCTCGCGGGCCATCCTGCGCAGCAGGAAGCCGTTGGTGGTCAGCGTGACCTCCTCGACGCCCGGCACCCGTATCAGGCGCGATATCAGGTCGGGCAGCCCCTTGCGCACGGTGGGCTCGCCCCCTGTGAGCCTGATCTGCGTCACGCCCCGCTCGGCGGCGATCCTCACGACGCGCTCGATCTCGTCGAAGGTGAGGATCTCGCGGTTCCTGAGCCAGGCAAGACCCTCCGCGGGCATGCAGTACGTGCACCGGAAGTTGCACTTGTCTATCACCGAGACGCGCATGTCCTCGATGCGCCGCCCGAAGCTGTCTATGAACTGCTGGTTGTGCTGCGCCTGTGCGCTCATAGGTTCAAGTATACCCGCCGGGCAATCCTCTATGCCGGGCCGACATGTAAATCCGCCAGCAGATTCTTCGCCACGGACCCGACATACCGCGCGCTCCGCTGACTATACTCTAACGGGGAGACCGATCGCTCGTGGGGAGGAATCGAATGGGGCACTCGGGCCGCCAGCTTGCGTCGGCGACGTGCGTCGTCCTGCTGATCGCGTCGGTGCTTGTCGCCGGCTGCGGCGGGGCCGCTGCCGGCGAC
>CADDYR010000046.1 GCA_902810765.1 Chloroflexota bacterium | reverse complement strand
GTCCTCGATCTCGAGGATCACCAGCCCCCCACGCTTCCCGCGCTCCCTGAGTATCACCACTGACCGGTCCGCTCTGCCCTGCTCGCTAATGTGCTATCCGAGTCAAAAGTCACCTCACCCCCCTCCAGCTAGTCGAAGCCTGAAACGCTGAGCGATAGTGGCTGTCACCAGTACGATCTCCCTCATAGCAAACGTACAGCCCACGCGCGATCTCGTCCCGCCGCCGAACGGGAAGTAGGCGTATCTCGACAGGCTTTTGACTGTTGCCTCGTCGAGCCAACGCTCCGGCCGGAACTCCTCTGGGCCTTCATAGTAGCGAGGGTCGCGATGGACAACGAAAGGGCTGAACACCAATCGCTGACCCTGAACCAAAGATATCACTGCGGCTTGGCTGCAAGTCACCTGCCCCATCGTTTTCTCCGGCCTGATCGGCCTGTGCTAGCGCGCCGAATGGGGGACCAAAGCTTGACAGCCAGCTTGCGGCGGTGTAGGATTTATACGACTAAAAAAATTTGGTCGGATAGATTATTTTGGACGAAATCCCCGAGATATACAATCTGGAAACGATCGAGCAGGTGAGGGCGCTACACGACAGCCTGCGCTCCCGAATCCTGGATGCCTTAGCGCACCGGGCTATGACCGTCAAGCAGGTGGCCGACCTGCTTGAGGAGCCGTCGGGCAAGGTGCATTACCACGTGCGTGAGCTGGAGAGGATGGGGCTTCTGAGGCTCGTAGAAACCCGCGAGAACAAGGGCATCCTGGAGAAGTACTACCGGGCGGTGGCAAAGGCTATGTACGTCCCAGCGAGACTCTACCAGTCCCTGCCGCCCAACGAAGCCGCATCCGCGATGAACGAGATGCTGCAATCAGTCGCGAGCGGCTTTCTGAGGGCATTTACGAGTTCGCAACCTCCCCAGCTGAACAGGCGCTGCAACATGTTCGCGAGCAACCTGTGGCTCAGCGATGAGGAACACGACCGGATCATGAGGCAGATTGCCGCGATCATCGAACCGTATACAGGCATTCGTAAATCTCCCGACAGGCACGAGCGCACGCTGGCGGTGATCAGCTACCAAACGCCCAAGGCTACGGGCGCCCCTACATCCGAGGCAAATGAGGTTTCCGGAATGGAGATGCTGGGAGGCAGCGTTTACTACTCGCGCGAGGAGCTTGAGAGTGTACTTGCGGAGGGGCGAAGGCTGGATCTGGATGTATGGGGTTATTGTGAGTTCGCCGAGGACGTGCCAGCCGAACTAGTGGACAAAGCCATCGCAAGTTTTCGGCATCACGGCGTCCTGGTAGCCCCACCCCAAGTGCGCGAGATATTGAAGGGGAGGGAGGTAGCTGAGACTGGGTCGTAACTTTCAGGGCACAATCTGACCATAAAGGTATGGGTGCGAGGGCTCGTCGCCACTGCCCTGCGCACCCTACTCCCTCGTAGCTGCCTAGAAACAGTCCGGAGGAGCGACATGCATGTTAGCACACCCCATAGCGGGGCATCCAATAAAGTAGTCCGTAGGTTCCTGAGCGGGTTGCTGGTCAACCGGGATTTCTCCCTGCTCTGGCTCGGCAAGAGCGTCTCCCTGCTCGGGGACACGATCTTCATCGCCACCCTGATAGTGTGGATCACTACCGACCTGGCGCGGGGCGAGCCGTGGTCCTCGCTGGCTGTGAGCGGTGTGATGGTCGCGTTCGCCATCCCGCAGATCCTCGTGAGTCCCGTGGCCGGGGTGTTCGTGGACCGGTGGGACAAGAGGCGGACCATGATCGGCATGAACGCCGTGAGCGCGTGCCTCGTCGTGCTGTTGCTCGTGGTCGAATATCTATCCATTCCCTTGGCATGGCGGCTGGGGGCGATCTACGCTGTGGTCTTGCTGGTGAACGCCTGCGGTCGGTTCATCCAGCCTGCGTCGACGGCGTTGCTCGGTGATATAGTCGAGGAGCGGTATCTGACGAGGGCGTCGAGCCTGAATCAGACGGCCTTTAGCATAGCCATTATGGTGGGGCCAGCCATCGGCGCGCCGATGGCTGTCGCTTTTGGTCCCGATTGGGCATTCCTGATAGACGCTTGCTCCTTTCTTATATCCCTCCTGCTCATCCTCGCCATCCGAGCTCCACGCGCGACGTCGTATGAGGAGGTCGGGCAACGAAGCGGCTTTAAGAGGGATCTGGCCACCGGGATTCGCTTCTTCGTGAAAACGCCAGTGCTTCGGGTAATGGCCATCTCGATAGCCCTCGTTACGTTCGGGGAAGGAGCCATGAACACGCTGGAGATATTCTTCCTGACCCACAACCTGCACTCTCCAGCCGCCATGTACGGCTTTCTGGAGTTGGCGCTCGGTGGGGGAATGGTATTGGGATCCGCCATCACGGGCTTGCTTGCCCAACGGATAGGTCTGACCCGAGTGCTATGGTCCGCGCTGGTCGTGTTCGGCACTCTCACGATCGTCTTCTCCCGCCTGAGCAGCTTCGGCCCTGGAGTGATCGTGATTTTCCTGCTGGGTCTGGCAGCGGCGGCTCCGAGCGTGGCCATCGGACCTTTGATCCTCAGAGAAACACCCCGCGACCTCGTGGGGAGGGCGTCCTCGACCCTCAACCCAATCATAAACGTCACCTCCATAGTCGGCGCGGTCATTGGCGGCTTCGTGTATAGCACCCTCCTGCGCAATTTCCGCAGCAGCTTGTTCGGCATCGGGTTCGGCCCCCTGGACACGATATTCCTCGTGATCGGCACTTGTGCGCTCTGTGGCGGTCTATACGCGATGGTTAATTTGCACGGTCGACCGGTGGGCGGTGCTTGACCGGACGTGCCCGGGAGGGGGCAAGCACGGGCCCACGACAGCATAGTGCGCACCTTCATAAGGGCTCCAATCAGCCCTCGGGCGTCCGTGCTTGTTCACGGCACCGCAGAGAGGGGCAATACTTCGCCGCTCGATGCGGGGAGGGTCCCTCTCCTCGCCCGGCCCGTGCTATAGGCGCTCCGCACCGCCGACCTGAAGTGCGACGAGCGCTTCCTTGTACACCCCCCTCTGGCGGCGGTACGACTCCTCATCTATCTCGCCTGCCTCATACCTGTCGTCCAGCAGAGCGATGGTGCGCACCAGCTGCTCGCGATCGGAGGGAGCCGGACGAGCGCGCCGCGGGCCACGAACGAGCGACAGCCACAGGGCCAGGGCCACGAGCAGCGCAAGCAGTCCGCCCGCCCCGGCCCACAGCCAGGGGTTGCCAGCGCGCAGGAACCACACGTTCACCGGCAGTCCCGAGAAGGACAGGCTCACCTGAGGTACGCCAGCGCGATCCGAGGGGGTTCTGAACGTGGCGTATCTGGTGCTCCCGATCTGCACCGGCTGCCCGGGTCGCATCTGCGGGCTCGCCACCCTCGGCCCGTCCAGGGGCACCAGCAGCCGGAACTCGCGTGTCGGGTAGGGCATCTGGAGCGAGAACGACAGCCTCCCGTCATCGTTGTAGTACGGCACCGAGTAGGTGAACGCGACCTGATTGTCGCCCGGCCTGATGGGCAGATCGGTGGCGAAGCCCTTGTCCACCTGGATCACCTGCCGAGACGAGAGCTCTCCGAGCGCCTCCAGATCGTAGGCGTTCGGCGGTAGCGAGAACCTCAAGAGCCCCATCTGCCCGCTGGGTCCGCGCGTGCTGGGCGTGAACGTCCTGTCGCCGGGGTTGACGAAGTCGAACGTCTCGAGGACGAGCACGCTCTGGGAAGTCTTGTCCGTTGCGAGCACCATCATCGAGGCGGAGCTCACGCGGATGGCCGCGTCGCTCAGAGTGGTCTCGTACACGCGGATGGTTACGTCCTGTATGGGATCGTCGTCGGTGAGCTGCATCCTCGGGCTGTTGTACTGTGCGCCCTTGTAGAGCGTCGCCGCCAGATACGTGTAGTCCGAGCCGGTGGCCAGGCCGTTGAACCGAAAGAAGCCTCTGCCGTCCGTCCTCGTGGTGCGGGTCGGCTCCTCCTGCTGCCCATTGACGGAGAACAGCTTCACGACCGTCCCGGCGACGGCCCTGTCTCCCCTCGTGCCGTTGACGATCCTTCCATCGATCGCGCCTCTCGGCGTGGCACGCGCATTGATAGTACCGAGTACGGCGCAGGCCAGCACGAGCAGGACGACGACCGACGCCCTGAGCGCGCGGGGGGACGGGCTCACACCACGGGCCATGGCGCTCGTATCGCGGAGAAGTGATCGGAGATGTACGACAAGATATCTGTCCTCGTAACCTTGGCTGTTGGGTTGCTGATAGCGATCAGCTTCGTGTACGTACTCGTCTTCCTGCAGCCGAGCGCGAGCACCGCGCCGCCGACCGCTCCTCCGGACAAGGTGCAGATCAACCCGTCAACCCCCTGACCTGCCGGTCCTGTCAGCCGCTCTCTCGAGCTGCACGCGGGCGGCCACCGCGAGCCGGCCGTCGTCGCGGGCGAGGGCCAGCGCCCTTCGAAAGTCGCCGACGGCCCGCGCCCGGTCCCCCATGGCGAGGTAGCCCTCTCCGCGATACAGGTGCACTACTCCGTCGTTGGGGGACGACTCCAGGATCGAGGAGAAATCGGCGACCGAGTCCCGATACCTGCCGGCGTTGTACAGCGCGAGCCCGCGGTAGAGGCGCGCATCGGCGGAGCCCGGCCTGGCCCGCAGCACGTTGGTGAACACGCGTGCGGCGTCGCCGTACCTGAGCTCCCTGTTCAGGGCCAGGCCCTTCTGGAGCGCCCGTGCCAGGTCGGGGGTGTAGCGCAGCGGCCTGCGCGATGCCCTGAGCTGGGATACCGGGTACGCGACGACGCCTCCGATACCTGCCAGTATCGTGAGGAGCGTGAAGCACCGCGAGAGCAGCTGCCTCCGCGTATCCGCATGGGCTTGCATGGCCGATCCCTCCGGCATCGCTCGTGGCCCGCGTCGGTGTCCGGGCTTCTTCTGCTCTCAGCACGGATCGTGCCCGCCCTCGACGCCGGGTGAGACCGAGCCCCAGTGGCAGCGGGCTTGCGGGAAGCGGACGGGCCGGCGCGGTGGGCTGCCCGGCGTGTGGAGCCGTCCTCGTGGAGCACAGGTGAGTGGTGGGTTGTACTCGTCCCTGCTGGCGATCCTGACCTCGTGGTCGTGGGAGCCGAACGTCCTGTCGGGTCTGGCCGTTGCGGCCGGGCTGTACGCACTCGGCTGCCTGCGGCTGCGCTCCAGAGGTCAGGGCAGGGCGGCTCCCCAGACGTGGCGGGTGTGGTGCTACGCCGCGGGGCTCGCCGCGCTCGGGCTGGCCCTGCTCTCTCCGATAGACGTGTTCGGGAGCCTGTTCCTCTTCGTCCACATGGTCCAGCACCTGCTGCTGATGATCGTCGTGCCGGTGCTGCTGTGGCTGGGGGCCCCGCTGCTGCCCGTGCTGTGGGCGCTGCCGAGGGCGCTCCGCCGAGCGGTCGGGGGGCTCGTGGCCCCGGGCGGTCCGCTGCACGCGGTGTTTCACCTGCTGACCAACCCCTGGCTCTCGGCGCTGCTGTACCTCATCGTCATCGGGACCTGGCATCTGCCTCCGCTCTACAACGCCGCCCAGGGCGACGGCAATCCGGTGCACGACCTGGAGCACCTCATGTTCCTGGGCGCCGGGCTGCTGTACTGGTGGCCGGTCGTGCATCCCTCCGGTGGGCGCAGGCGGCTGAGCGGCGGGGGAGCCGTCCTGTACATTCTGGCGGGTGCTTCGGAGGGGGGGCTGATCGGCGGCGCGCTCTCCTTCTCCGATCGAGTGATCTACACTGCCTACCTGCACGTGCCGCGCCTGTGGGGGCTTTCGGCTCTGACGGACCAGCAGATCGGCGGGATAGTCATGTGGCTCGGCGGCGGCCTGCTGAACGTCGGCCTCGCGTTCGCGCTCTTCGTGAAGATGGCGCTGGACGAGGAGAGGGCCGTGTCCGAGCGGGCGTTCTGACCCCGCGGCCGCCGCTAATAGCCCATCCGCCTCTCGAGTGCCCGGGCGATGAGCCTGTACCCGCGGGTGTTGGGCTCTGTTCTTGCGAACTGGCTGCAGGCCCACGTGTAGTCGCACAGACTCCGACCGCGGAAGGCCGAGGCGACGTCCACCATCGGCACACCGAACCTGCTGGCATCGCGTGTCAAGTGCTCGTCGAGCTGTACCACGTATCCGTGCAGCCGGGGGCACCTGCTCGCGTAGGGGTCGTAGTAGCTCAGCATCACCAGGTCGCCGGTGCGGCGGCCGTCGGCCGAGAGGGCGCCCACCAGCTCCGGGAGGATGGTTCGGGTCAGGTCCCGGTCCATGCGGGCGAGGTCCCTGCGCCACCCGGCCCGGTCCACCTCACAGGTGGAGGGGGCGATGTTCCGTGCCACGTCGTTCCAGCCTATCTGGAGCGACACAGGGCCGGTGTCGCCCGAGTGCTGGTCCAGGAACTCGAGCGCGCCCTCGAGCTGCGGTCCGTCGTAGTAGTCGTGGCGGAACTTCGAGTAGGGGCAGCCGCCGTGGATGAAGGTCTCGGTGGTCTCGTCCATGCAGGCGTAGTCGGCGAGGTCCTCGCTGCCGTGCCGCTGGAGCTCGGGCCACCACTGCATGGCGTAGCTGTGGGACCAGTCCAGGTTCGGCTGGAAGCCGAACGCGAGGGAGTCGCCGAGAGCGAGGTAGTACTGCCCGACGCGCGGGTTCGGGGCGGTGACCCGAGCGGTGGCCGGCCAGTGCGTTGGCAGCTCCAGCCAGGCGACGAAGCCGGCTATGAGCCCTCCGCTCAGCACCAGGAGCCCGATCCCAATCAGCCTCAGCATCAACCGCTCCTCTCGGACTCATACGGACTCCGGGTAAGCACATACCCATCGTCGTCCTGATGCCCCCACGCCTGTCATCCTGAGCCACCTACCCCTTGTCATCCTGAGCCCTTCGCGTAGTTTACCCTCGAGCGAAGCGAAGGGCTCGAGGATATACTCCGCGAAGGATCTGGAGAGAAGACGCGGCAAAGCCTCCCGGACAGATTCTTCGGCCCTTCGGGCCTCAGAATGACAGGGGTAGGGGGCCTCGGAATGACAGACTCATCACCCGGATTCGGTATCACCTCAGAGCCGATCACTTCACCACGAAGCTGCCCCGCATCGCCACGGGATGGATGTCGCAGCGGAACAGGTAGACGCCGGGCTTCGAGGGAGCCCTGAACCTGTACACGATCATCGCGCCGGGCCCCCTGATGGCCTGCCCCACGAAGATCGCGCGCTGCCCTGCCGCGTCCCGGTACACGGAGAAGTTGTGGAACACTGGGTCGTCGTTGGTGAACCTCACGATCACGGTCGAGCCCGTCGGCACGACGATCCGGTCCTTGTCGAAGCTCGCGTTGCTCGCGGACAGCTCTATCCTCACCGTTCTCCCCCGCGCGGGCGGCGCGGCGATCTGGCCGGTCGGCACGATGGTGGGCACGCCGATCTGGCCTCCGGGCATGCCGGGCAGCTGTGGCAGCGCGGTGGGCTCGTAGGGCGGCACGGCCGCCGTGGGCACACGGGTGGCGGAGCCGAGGGCGGGCTCCTCGAACGGCGCCTTGCCCGCAGGTATCGTGACGCTGCGCGTGGTCGTGGTGGACCAGGCGCGGGTCAGGTAGTCCGCCATCGTCAGGTGGATCATCAGGCCCATCCAGACGAACCCTATCGCGACGATCACCTTCATGAGCGGAGGGTAGCGCCGCACGCCTATCACGTACCACACGATCAGGAACGCGTTGAAGACGGCGATCAGCATCGTGACGGCCGAGTTGAACGGGCCGAGCCGCACGAACGCGAGCGCAGCGTTGACCACCGACAGCACGACGATAACTATCCAGACCGTGAAGTACACCCGCTTTGGTACGACCTCGTTCACGATCCCCTCCTACCACCTCAGCAGGTACAGCACCGGGAAGAGGAACGTCCAGACGATGTCCACGAAGTGCCAGTAGTTCGCGGACACCTCCACCGGTGTGTAGTACTCCGGGCCGAACTTGTCGAGCATCGCGAAGAAGAACATGACGCTCAGCACCCCGATGCCGACGAGCAGGTGCAGGCCGTGGAGCCCCGTAGCGACGAAGTACAGTATCCAGTACATTTGGGCCTGCGCCGCGAACGGCTCCGGAAACTTGAACGCGTGGCCCGGTATCAGCGACTCCTCGTAGTGCTGGTAGTACTCGACGCCCTTGAGCACCAGGAACAGCACCCCCAGGTTGATCGCGATCACCAGGAAGCCCCGCAGCCTCCACCTCTGCCCCAGCTGTGCGGCGCGCACGGCCAGCCTCATCGCGAGGCTGCTCGTGGTGATAACGATGGTGTTGATCGTGCCGATCAGCACGTTCTGATGCTCGGTGCCCTCGATGAACGCCTGGGGATACACCAGGCGGTACACGAGGAAGGCCAGGAACAGGCCCCCGAAGAACATCACCTCCGTGCCGAGGAACACCCACAGCCCCGTCACGGCGGTCGTCTGCTGCTGTTCGACCGTCTCGAACTGCTCGTCTACGCGTCCGCCCTCTCCGCGCAGTATCGGGGTCGAGAGCGCGTCCTCGGGCATCGTCCGTCTCCTCTCACTGGGTGTGCGGGCGCTGGGTGATCACCGGGGTCGCCCGGAAGTTGAACCTGGGAGGCGGCGAGGAGGTCTGCCACTCCAGCCCCTTCGAGCCCCACGGGTTCGGGCCGGCCTTCTCTCCGTACTTGAGCGACCAGAGCAGGTATACGAACGGCAGTATGTAGCCCAGCGCAAGCACCGTCGCGCCGGCGGACGACAGGACGTTCCAGACCTGGTACACAGGGTCGTAGGACCAGTAGCGTCTGGGCATTCCGAGCGCGCCGAGCACGTACTGCGGGAAGAAGGTCAGGTTGAAGCCCGCGAAGAGCAGCAGCGCGGCGAGCTTGGCGGGCAGCTCCGGATACATCCGGCCCGTCATCTTCGGCCACCAGTAGTGCATCGCGCCGAGGTACATCGAGAGGGTGCCGCCCACCATGATGTAGTGGAAGTGCGCTATCACGAAGTACGTGTCGGTCAGGTGGACGTCGAGCGGGAGCGTGGCCAGGTACAGGCCGGTCAGGCCGCCCATCACGAACAGGCCGATGAAGCTGAGCGCGTACAGCAGCGGGGTCTGCAGCCAGACCGAGCCCCGGAAGAAGGTGAACGTCCAGTTGAACACCTTGATGGCGGAGAAGATCGCCACCAGGAAGCTCATCACGGAGAATATCATGCTGGCGTATATTGACTGGCCAGAGGTGAACATGTGGTGCCCCCACACGAGGAAGCCCACGATGGCCAGGCCGAAGCTCGAGATCGCGACTGCCTTGTACCCGAACACCGGCCTGCGGGTGAACGAGGGAATGATCTCGCTGACCACGCCCATTGCGGGCAGGATCATGATGTACACCGCGGGGTGCGAGTAGAACCAGAACAGGTGCTGGAAGAGCAGGGGATCGCCGCCCAGCGACGGGTCGAATATGCCGACGGTCCACACCCGCTGTATCACGAGCAGCAGGAGCGCGATGGCGAGCACCGGCGTCGCCAGCAGCATGATCAGGCTCGTCGCGTAGATGGTCCAGACGAACAGTGGCAGCCGGAACCACGTGAGACCGGGGGCGCGCATCCGATGCGTGGTCACGATGAAGTTCAGCGCTGTCAGGATCGTCGAGAACCCGACGATGAATATCCCCATCTCCGTGGGGACCACGTTGGTGTGGGAGTACTCGGTGCTGTAGGGGGTGTAGAAGGTCCAGCCGGTGTCCACCCCGCCGTATACCAGCGCCGCGACGACCCAGGCTCCTCCGAAGACGTATATGTACCAGCTGAGGAGGTTCAGGCGGGGAAACGCGAGGTCTCGGGCGCCCAGCATGATCGGCAGGAAGAAGTTGCCGAACGTCGCGGGTATGGACGGTATCAGGAACAGCCACACCATGATGACGCCGTGCATCGTGAACAGCTCGTCGTAGCCCTGGGCCGTGACGACGTCCCCCTGAGGGGTGAACAGCGCCAGGCGGATCAGCCCGGCCGCTATCGCCCCGAGGCCGAACGCCAGGGTCAGGGTGATCACATAGAGCCAGGCGATGCGCTTGTGGTCCGTGGTGAACAGCCAGGACCGAATGCCGTACTCCGAGTTGAGGTAGTGCGTGAACCTGCCCGGCTGCTCGATCGGCTGCCCCACGGGCTGGGCTATGGTCGCCATCTCCGCCTCCTCCTTCGTCTACGGTGACCCGTCCGATCTGTTGGGGAGAGTCCCCGGGGTCTTGCTGATGGGTGGCTGCTCGGGGTTCTTCTGCGACTTGATGTACGCGATCAGATCGAGTATCTGCTCCTCGCTGATCTTGCCGTTGAACGACGGCATTATGGGCCTGAAGCCGTACACCACCTGCGACGCCGGGTCCAGAATGGACTGCCGTATGTAGCTCTCGTCGGCCGTCACGGTCTGCCCGTTCTCCAGCCGCACCTCGGTGCCGTACAGGCCCACCAGGGACGGCGCCGGACCGTGGCCGTCCGGGTTGTGGCAGTTGATGCACCCGTAGTCGTGGAAGAGCCGCTGGCCGATGGCGGCGGCGGAGCTCTCCGAGCCGGCGGTGCCCAGCCAGGCCGCATATGCCTTCGGCTCCATCACGATCACCCGCCCCCTCATCTGGGAGTGATACACCCCACAGTACTCGGAGCACTCGAGGATGTACCTTCCGGGCGTCGTGGCGTTGAACCAGGTCTGCGTGTAGCGTCCCGGCAGCACGTCCTCCTTGACCCGGAACGCCGGCACGTAGAAGGAGTGGATCACGTCCTCGCTCGTCATGAGCAGCCTCACGGGCTGGCCCACGGGCACGTGCAACTCGTCGTTCTCCCAGGCTCCATTCGGCTGCTGCGCCTTCCACATCCACTGCCTGCCGACGATGTAGATCGTCTCGGCATCGCGGGGCGGGGTGGACATCCTGAAGTACAGGATCGCCCCCCAGACGAAGAAGGCCAGGGCCAGTATGGTCGGGATCACGATCCAACCGCCCTCCATGAAGACGTTTCTTCGCAGCGGGCGGGTGGGCACCTCGAACGGCGACCTGCGGCGGTATCTGTAGCAGAAGAATCCGATCAGCCCGAACACGCCCAGCGCGATGGCGGCGCTGAGCGCGAACTCGGAGGCGAACAGGAGGTTCCACTGCCCCCCGAAGCTGGAGGCCGTCTGTTGCATTTACCCTCAACCCGCCTTTCCGGCCGCTCCGGGGCTCGTATCTCTCGATCCGGTCGCGGTGCCGGCGTGTCGGGCGTTGACGCTCGCGACCCTCACGGCGCCTTCCCCTCCCCGGTCTGCGACCTGCCGTTGTTCCATTCGGTGGGGCCCTCGGGCGTCGGCGTGGGCGTCGTCGCGGGCCGGGGCCCGCGCCCGGCGAGGATGTCCATGGCTCGCTCGATGGGTATGTGGACGACCCCGGCCCTGCGGTCCACCCAGCCGTAGCTGCTCAGCCGACGCTGCCAGGCCGCCTTGACCGAGTGCAGGTCCCCCGGCTCGTTCACCATCAGCCGGGGATACGGCGGGAGGGACTGGGGCGTGATCATGACCGCCAGCCCGTGCTTCGGCGCCCGGATGTTCGAGATGTTGGTGGTCTTCGCGCCGGACCCGCCCGCGAGGTAGCGAAACATCCAGGCCAGGAGGACGGTTATGAGGAAGCTCGCCGCGACTATCCCCATCCCGGTGACCACGACTGCCCTCCAGCTCGCATCCCGCAGCTCGTATCCCTGCTCCTCGCTCCGCCTCAGCGCGAGCTCCTGCGGTCGCCGCGCCTCCTCACGCCGTCGCCGGTACACGTCGATCGGCCTCTCGAACGTCCCCTGTCGAGGGGGTCTGCGCAGGAGTCTCCGAAGTCCCCCGACGAGGAAGGCGATCGCGACCCCTACCAGCCCGACGACGGCAGCCGCCAGGCCGAGCAGCCTTCCGCAGCCCCCCATGCGCGGCCTGTCGTTACCGTTCCGCATTCTCCGCGACCCCTATCCGTGACTCGATCTCCTCCACAGAGCGCGGGTGCCTCCTGGGCACCAGGTACAGCGGCAGCACCGGCCTGCGGCGGAGCCACCAACAGAACGCCGAGATCCAGACGCCCCCTATGCCTATGGGCGCCACTACGTCCATCCAGTGCAGGTAGAAGCCATCGGTGTGGAAGGAGGGCTCGACGTACCAGAAGACCCTGACCAGCTCCATGAGCAGTATCAGCCCGCAGAGCGTGGCGAGCGCCCGCCTGCTGCGCTTGAAGCTCCGGGACAGCAGCACCAGCAGCGGCAGGAAGAACATGAATATGAGCATGGCCATCGCGACCCACATCCACCCGCCGGACGATCTGTGCACGTACCAGACGACCTCGTGGGGCAGGTTCCCGATCCAGATGATCAGCAGCTGGGAGAAGCCGACGTACGACCAGAAGACGATGATCCCGAGGAGGATCTTGCCGTAGTCGAGGAAGTACAGCGGAGAGATCACCTCGGACAGCGGGCCGCTCTCCGAGAGCAGCGCGAACGCGGCGACCGACAGCGCCATGCCCTCCAGCAGCGCGTCGGTCACAAACACGAAGCCGAAGATCGTCGAGTACCACTCGGGCTCGAGCGACATGACCATATCGGTCGAGAAGAACAGGGCGCTCATCACGCACAGCGCCGCGCCCGGCCCGCTGATCCGCGTCATCCGCCACGAGTAGCGTGGATCGCCGGAGCCGTCCAGCGCCCCCGACCACCGGTTCAGCAGGTACGCCAGCCCAATCCACAGGACGAAGTAGCCAGCCATTCGGATGAGCACGAAGTTGACGTTCAGGTAAGGGCGGACGTGGTCCAACCACTCCGGGTGCGCCGAGGGCCCGGGCCGCGCCCAGGTGTACAGCTCGTCGAGCCCTAGCGCCACTGGCACGGCGAGCAGCAGCATCAGCACGAGCGTCGCCGCCCCCGCCTCGAACAGGCGACGGATAGCGGACCCCCAGACGCCGCCCGAGAGGTGCTGCAGCATCAGCATCCCCAGGCAGCCGAGGGACACGGCGAGCCAGTAGACGTAGGCGAGCAGGTAGGAGCGGAAGAACTGCGCGTGATCGAAGAGGAAGCCGTACACGACGCAGATCGCCAAGGCCACCAGCCCGACGACCAGCGCGGTCCACTGAACGCGGCGCACCCGCTCGGGAACCCGGTAGACGTCTTCTATCACCGCCTGCTCCCTCCTGTCAGCCTGCGGCGCTCGACGGGCGGCACGTCCCGAATGCTCGCGTGCTGGCTCAGCTGCAGCGCCCGTATGTAGGCGACTATCGCCCAGCGATCCTTCGGCGAGATCAGGTAGCCGTAGCTCGGCATCGCGCCGTAGCCCTTCGTGATGACGTCGTAGAAGTGGGAGTCGGGCAGGCGTCGCAGCCTCGGGGTGTGGTACGACGGCGGGTGCTTGAAGCCCCGCCTCACCACCATGCCGTCCCCGTATCCGGTGGCTCCGTGGCACGGCATGCAGTAGACGTCGTACTCCGTCATCCCCCGCTCGAGCAGCTGCTTCGTCACGGGCACGGGTATCCGGCCCAGCGCCGAGGGGGCGACCGCCTGCGGCCCCGCGGGCACCACTCCCCTCGGCAGCGGCCGGTCCGCCGAGCGGTCGCTGAAGAAGGAGCTCGACTGGTACACCGTGTACTTGGGCTGATTGCGCATGTTCGCCCCGCATCCGGCGACGAGCATGACGATCAGCGCCCCCCACGCCGCGAGCGCGCCCGCGCGCCCTATCGCCGGCACGCGGATCGTTCCCCGAATTCGGTGCACGGCCTCACGGCTCGACATCGTACACTCCCAGAGGGTTCAGGCTCTCCAGGAAGCGCCGCGTCTGCTCGACGTCGAAGCGCGGGTCGCTCGCCTCGATCACGAGGAAGAAGCGATCCTGGGTGGCGCGCTCGAACTCCGGCACGTTGAACACCGGATGGTAGGGTTGGGGCAGGCGGTTGAGCGCGAGCATGCCGAACAGCGCCGCCAGCGACGCGCACAGCACGGTGAGCTCGAAGGTTGGCGGGATGAACGCGGGCCAGCTCGCCATCGGGCGCCCGCCGACGTTGATCGGGTAGGTGATCACGTTTATCCAGTAGAGTAGCAGGAGCGCGATGGCGCCGCCGATCGCCCCTCCCGAGAGCGCGATGACCGGCACCCGCGTCTTGCGGTAGCCGACGGCGTCGGCCAGCCCCTCGACCGGATGGGGCGTGCAGGCGTCCATCCTGGTGTATCCTGCCTCCTGCGCCCGCCGCGCGGCGAGCAGGATGTCGCGATCGCTGTCGAACTCGGCCATCAGGCCGTAGATCTCGTTTCCCGCGATCATGCGTGCGTCCCCGCGGTCAGCTCCTGCTCGGACAGGAGCTCCTTCGACTCGGACATCGAGATCATCGGGACCAGCCGCACGAACAGGAACATCAGCCAGGCGAACACGCCCAGGGTGCCGATGAACGTGGCCCAGTCCCACACAGTGCCCGCGTACTGCTCCCAGGAGGAGGGCAGGAAGTCACGGCTGAGGCTCACGACGATGATCATGAACCGCTCGATCCACATCCCGACGTTGATGAACATCGCGACGAAGAACACGGCCATGACGTTCCTCCGCACGCCCCTGAACCACAGCGCCTGCGGCACCACCACGTTGCACATCATCACGGACCACCACACCCACCAGTAGGCGCCGAACATCCGCGTGATCGACATGTACTCCTCGAAGACGTCGCCGCTGTACCACGACATGAACAGCTCCGTCGCGTAGCTGTAGTCGACCACGAGCGCGGTCACCAGCATCCACCTGGCCATGTTCTCGATGTACCGGTCGGTGATCAGCCCGTGGAGCCGGTAGAACGAGCGGATGGGGATGACCAGCGTCAGCACCATCGCGAAGCCGGAGAGCAGCGCGCCGGCGACGAAGTACGGCGGGAAGATCGTGGAGTGCCAGCCCGGCACGATGCTGATCGTGAAGTCGAGGCTGACCACGCTGTGCACCGAGACCACCAGCGGCGTCGCGAGCGCGGCGATGATCAGGTACGCCATCTGGTAGTTCCGCCAGTGCTTGATCGAGCCGCGCCAGCCCAGGGCGACGATCCCGAACAGTACCTGAGGTATCCGCCGCTTCGCCCGGTCACGCATCGTACCGAAGTCCGGCAGCGCGCCCATGTACCAGAAGATCAGCGACACGATGAAGTACGTCGTGATGGCGAACACGTCCCAGGTGAGCGAGCTCCGGAACTGGGGCCACACGTTCATCGTGCTCGGGTAGGGGATCAGCCAGTAGAAGAGCCAGGGGCGCCCGAGGTGGAGGATCGGGAACATCGCCGCCTGGGAGATCGCGAACAGCGTCATCGCCTCGGCGATGCGGTTGATCGAGGTCCTCCAGCTCTGGTACATCAGCAGCAGGATGGCCGAGATGAGCGTGCCCGCGTGGCCGATCCCGATCCACCACACGAAATCCACGATCGCGAACCCCCACGCGATCGGTATGTTCACTCCCCAGATGCCCACACCCGTGTAGAACAGGTAACCGACGGCGTACAGGAAGATCATGACGATGAGGAACAGGAAGAAGGCGCCGGCCCACCAGCCCAGCGGCGTGCGCCCGAGCACGATCGAGCTGATCTGCTCCGTGAGCGACCTGTACGTGTAGCCGGGCAGGATCAGCGGAGGGCGGCCGGGCATGCGCCTCGCGCTCTCCTCCTCGGTGATCGAGCGCACCTCCTCGTGGGGCACGTTGGCTTCTTGCGGCTGCTGATCGGACATGGGCTACTCCGATTCCTCCATCCGTGGGTTGGGGTTCCTCACCTCCGCCAGATAAGTGGTGTGGGGCTGGGTGTCGAGCTGGCCCAGCACCGAGTAATTGCGTGGATCCTGCTTCAGCCCGAACACGGCGCCGTCCCGATCGTTCATGTTGCCGAAGGTGAACACGTTCGCCGGGCACGCCGCCTGGCAGGCCGTCTGGACCTCGCCGTCGCGAACCTTGCGGTTCTCGTTCTCCGCGTTGATCTGTGCCTCCCTGATCCTCTGCACGCAGTAGGTGCACTTCTCCATGACGCCCCGCTCGCGCACGGTCACGTCCGGATTCCGCCCGAGCTTGTAGCTCAGCGTCTGCTTGTCCGCGTACTGAAGAAAGTTGAACCTGCGGACCTTGTACGGGCAGTTGTTCGAGCAGAACCGGGTGCCCACGCACCGGTTGTAGATCATGTCGTTCAGCCCGTCCTCGCTGTGCACCGTGGCATACACCGGGCACACGACCTCGCACGGGGCCTTCTCGCAGTGCTGGCAGAACATCGGCTGGAAGTGCGCCTCGGGCTCCTCCAGGCTGCCCTTGAAGTAGGTATCTATCCGCAGCCAGTGCATCTCGCGGGCGTTGGCCACCTGTCCCTTCCCCACGACGGGCGAGTTGTTCTCCACCTCGCACGCTATCACACAGGCATTGCAGCCGACGCACGCGTCGAGGTCCACGGCCATGCCCCAGGAGTAGTCCGACTTCGAGTAGTCGTACTCGGGGTAGAGGGTGTCGTTCGGGGGCGTGGTCTCCACCTCCTCGTGCGCGAACGCCGGGTTCCTGCGGTACTCGTCCAGGCTCGCCGACCGCACTATCGCGCGCATGCCGTCCACGTCCGTGCCCTCGAGCAGGAAGTGGCTCTGGGTGCTGACGAGCGGGTAGGTGTCCGGGGTCTTGGTGATGCGCAGGCCCGTGCCGAACCAGGGCGCGTCGGACGTGCGCAGCAGGTAGGCGTTGAAGCCTGTGCCCTCCGCGACCCTCCCCTCGAGCGTCCGCCCGTAGCCGAGGTACACCGTCGCGGAGTCGTCCGCGTGGCCCGGTGCAATCCAGACGGCCTCCCTCACGGTCCTGCCCCGATAGCCGAGCTCCACCACGTCCTCGTTCCTGACGCCGAGCCGCTCGGCGGTGCGCGAGCTCAGCAGCACCGCGTTGTCCCACGTCAGCTTCGTCAGGGGCTTGGGCAGCTCCTGAAGCCAGCCGTTGTTCGCGAACCGGCCGTCGAATATGCTCGGGTCCGGCCGGAAGACTATCTCCATCTCGTCCTGGGGCGGCGCCCTGTAGTCGCCCAGATCGCTCTCCCAGCCGGGGCGGAGGGACACGTGCTCGGCGGGCAGGGCGGAGTCCTCGACGATCCCCCGGTTGAGCGTCCGCTCCCACCACGACTCGAAGTCGGCCGAGGGATGACGGCCGCGCCAGTAGCCGCGCACTATCTCGCGGCCCTCCCTGTAGGGGTCGCCTATGAAGGCGTTGAGCAGCTCGTGCGCCGACCGGCTCGCGTACAGCGGGACGATCAGCGGCTGCACGACGCTGATCGTCCCGTCGTAGCCGCGCGTGTCGCTCCAGTCCTCCAGATAGTAGTTCTCGGGGATGTGCCAGTCGGTGAGCTTCGAGGTCTCGTCCTCGTACAGGCTCAGCTGGACGCTGGTCCCGACCTTCTGGAGGGCGCCCGCGAAGTCGAGGTCTGCAGGGGCGGTGTACACCGGGTTCCCGCCGAGCACGAGGAGCAGCCCGACCCGCCCGGCGTTCATATCCCGCACGAGCTCGCGCAGGGATGCCGTCTGGTCCACCGGGCGGACCTCGAGGGGGGCGGTGTGGAATACCGTCCTGCCGACGTTGCCGAGCGCCTGGTTGATGGCGTGGGCCAGCGCGTGGACCGCGGGCGGCTGCCCCCTGCCCGGGATCACGACGCTCGATCCCCGGTGTCCCTGGAGGTCGCTCACGAGCGGATCGAGCCAGGCGGCTGCTTTGCCCCTGAGCTCCGGAGCCCGAACGCGGAGCCCGAGCCGCCCGGCGAGCACTCGGGCGAAGCCCTCGACCTCGGACGCCCGCATCGCGAGCCGGTTGTCCGCCTTCGCTCCCGTGTTCGTCGGCGTGCTCTCGATCGCGTACAGGCGGTTCATCTCCGGTCGCTCGGTCGTGACCTTCCGCCGCCCAGCGAAGTCGTGGATGTAGCGGACGTTCTCGGGGAGCGCGGAGAGAAAGTCCGAGTCGAGCGAGAGCACGACGTCGGCCCGCCCGAGATCGTAAACGGTGTGGACGTACCGGCCGAACGCCAGGCGAGCGCCCAGGAGCTCGTTGTCCCGCCCGACGGGCTCGTACTGGTGCCACCTGGCTTTCGGGAACTGCCCGAGCAGGGTCTCGAGCTGCGCGCCGAGGGTGGGCGAGGTCACCGTCTCGGTCAGGACGCGCAGTCCCTCCCCCTTCCTCGCCCGCAGCCCGTCAATCAGCGGGAGCAGGTTCTGCAGGAACTCGTCGTACTCGACCTCCTCCCCACGGTGTCGCACGACCTGGGCCCGGTCGGGGTCGTACATCGTGAGCAGCGAGCCCTGGGAGAACAGGTCCGTCCCTCCCAGGCTGCCCGGATGGTTCGGGTTGCCCTCGGCCTTGATCGGCCGCCCCTCGTAGCTCTTGATCAGCAGGCCGATGGCCGTGCCGCCGAGCTCCATCGCCGTGGCGAAGAAGAGGGGCACTCCGGGCACGACGTCGTAGGGCTGGGCCCTGACGAAGGGGACGATCTTCTCCTCGGGCTGGAGTGCGCGGCAGCCGGTCAGGCCCGCCAGCGCGAATGAGGCTCCCATCAGCTTCAGGAAGCGCCGGCGGTCCATCGAGTCGAGCCACTCGGACGCCCCCTTCGGGAACTCCCTGTGCACGAACTCCCGGAACTCGCTGGTGTCTGCCAGCTCCTCCAGGCTGCGCCAGTACTCCCGTCCGCGCGTGCTCTCCAGCCGCTTCCTGAGCGCGGTCAGCCCCACCCGCCCAGCGTCGTCGTTGTGATCGCTTCGGCCCCCCACTCCGTGTTCCCTTCCAGGCTCCAGCTACCTGTGACACACCGAGCAGCTGACCTTGCGCTCGATGTGGTACAGCCTCACCAGTTTGTGCCCCAGCTCGATCTGGTTGTCCGGGGCCTTGTAGTCCATGTTGAACACCTGGCTCCTCGGGCGCACGTAGCGCTCGGGGTGGTTGTGGCAGTTGAGGCACCATTGCATGGTGAAGGAGTAAGCCTGGTAGGTGATCTGCATGCGATCTACCCGGCCGTGGCAGGTCGAGCAGCCTATGCCCTTGTGGATGTGGATGCTGTGGTTGAAGTAGACGAATCCGGGCAGGTCGTCCACCCGGTTCCACTCGATCGGCTGGTCGGTCTGCCAGCTCGCCCTCACCGGCTCCAGGAGGGGGCTGTTCGTCCAGATCTCCCTGTGGCAGTTCATACAGGTCTGCGTGGGTGGCATGCCGGCCGTGGCCGAGGTGGTAACCGAGGTGTGACAGTAGCGGCAATCTATGCCGTCGCCGCCGACGTGGTGGGCGTGGCTGAAGGGTACCGGCTGCTGGTAGGGGATGCCCTGCCCGGTGCTGTACGGGGAGCGGACCATGCCGTAGGCCAGGATCGCGACGAGGAACAGGCTCGCGACGCCGCCGAGTATGGAGAGCCTTGCGATCGTGTTGCTGTGCCGGTTGAATACCTGCGGCAAGCTGCCCTCCGATCCATACAGCCTCGAGTGGCCGTCGCGACGCTGGGCGCACGAGGCCGTCCGCCAACCTGCACTTTGCGTGCCGTGCTATCCGCCCGCGGCTCGCGGGCAGCGGAGAACGAGCAAGAGCGCTGCCATCGAGGCGGCCGGCGGCGTCGTGATATACTCTGGCTGACACGAGCACCGAGGGGGGACGGGAGCTGGACAGGCAGGCGCTTATCCACCGGATGAGGGAGGTCGTGGGGCGGGGCGGGCTGATCCACGAGCCGGACGAGCTGCGCACGTA
>CADDYR010000045.1 GCA_902810765.1 Chloroflexota bacterium | reverse complement strand
ACTTCGTACGGCCGGACAGTGGCCTCGCGCCTGGCCGCGGACCTCGCGCGCAACGGCGTGACCGTGGTGAGCGGGCTCGCGCGCGGGGTGGACGCGGTGGCGCACGCGGCGGCGCTCGACGCTGGCGGTCGGACGATCGCCGTACTCGGCAGCGGAGTGGACCAGCTGTACCCCTGGGAGAACCGCCAGCTGGCCGAGCGGATGATGCGCAGCGGGGCCGTCCTGAGCGAGTACCCGCCTGGCACGAAGCCGGACGCGCGTAACTTCCCGCAGCGCAACCGCATCATCACCGGCATGAGCCTGGGGCTAGTGGTCGTCGAGGCGGGCATGACCAGCGGCGCGCTGATCAGCGCGGGCTTCGCGGCGGAGCAGGGACGCGAGGTGATGGCGGTGCCTGGGAACATCACCAACCAGCTGAGCGAGGGCGTGAACTACCTCATCAAGCAGGGGGCGAAGCTGATCACCTGTGTCGAGGACGTGCTGGAGGAGCTGAACCTCCAGCAGATCGCCGACAAGCGCGAGGCCCGGCACTCCGTCCCGGAGGATCCGACGGAGGCGGTGCTGGTATCGCACCTCTCCGCCGAGCCCGTGCACGTTGACGACCTCGCGCGCGCCGTCTCGCTGCCCGTGTCCGAGGTGTCGGGCGCGCTCACGCTCATGGAGCTGAAGGGGCTCGCCCGCTCGGTCGGCGGGATGCGCTACGTGCTGGGGTGAGACGGCGGCCTAATGGGCCATCCCTCGGGGACGACGAGAGCTTGCTGTGCCCCGGGCCGAGCCTGTTCTCGGCCTCAGGTGAGTCTGCCCGCGAGCACCCACTTGCCGGTGGGGCGAGGGCTCCCTCCGTCGGGCTCGATCGTGATGTCTATGCGCTCGTAAGCATCGAGGCCGTGCGGGGGGCGGAGGTACAGGCGCGCGGAGCCGCCCGGCAGGGGGGTGAAGGTCCCCACGCTCTTGGCACCCTCGCGGCTCACCAGCCACAACTGATACGTCTTGCCATCCGGCAGCCCGGGCAGCCCGCCGAGCATCAGCACACCCTCCCGCCGGTCGGGCGATACATAGAGCCTGCCCCGCGCGCCCCGGCGGTATCCCCGCATGTCGACGGGCACCACGTCCGACCGGGACATCAGGGCGGACATCCTGGCGTCGTAGGCCACCTGCCTCGCAAGCTCCGAGCTGGTCCGGTGGAGCCCGACGCCGAGGAGCGCGATCAGGAGCACGGCGGCCGCCGCCAGGGCCCGGCTCGCGTGGACGAGTACCTCGCTCGCCCGTCTCCTGGGCCGATGGCCCGCGGGGCCGATCCTCCCCACGAGTCTCTCCGTGAACCCGTTCGGGAGCCGAGGGGAGGGGTCGGGATGGTTCAGGGCGTCCCGCAGGGGCAGCAGCGACCGTAGCTCGCGAGCGCAAGCCTCGCACCCTCTGAGGTGCTCCAGCACGAGCCCCCTCTGATCCGAGTCCAGCGCTCCCAGCACCAGGCCGGGCATCTCCTCCCTCGCCTGCTCACAGTTCATCTTCGAGCGCGCTCCTCAGCTTCTTGAATGCCAGGCGAGTCCGGGTCTTGACGGTGCTCAGCGGCTGCCCTGTCAGCGCGGCTATCTCCGACTGGCTCATGCCCCGGTAGTACGCCAGCTCGACCACCTCGCGCTGTTCGGAGGGCAGCTCGGCCAGCGCCCGGCGGACCCTCTCGGCGCGACTGTGCTCCCAGGCTCCCTCGAACGGGTCCTGGCCGTCCCACGGCAGCGTGTCCAGCTCGTATGCCCCGATCTCCAGGGCTCGGGAGGTGCCTCGCCTGCTCCTGAGCGCGTCGATCGCGGCGTTGTGGGTGATCCGCAGAAGCCACCTGTGCAGATCGCCGCGCGCCGGATCGAACATGTCCGGCTTCCTCCACAACCTGAGCAGCACGTCCTGCACGACCTCCTCGGCCCAACCGGGGTCCCGCAGCATGTGCAGCGCGAGCCCATAGCTAGCGCCCGCGTGCCGCGCAGATATCTCCTCCAGCGCTCCGGTCTCCCCGAGCACAAGCAGCCTCGCGAGGTCCTCATCACCGTACTGCGCATAGTTGATCCTGGATCTCAAGGCAGACACCTTCTGCGCCCGGGAGGGGCGCTTCAAACAGCTTACGAGAGAAGGTCTTCGAGCGGTTTCTTCCGAAGTGAGCCCGATCGCGCTCGACGGAAAACGAGTCCGAACTTGGAAGTCTCCTCGTACTGCAACAAGGACGGGCACAGACACCCAGAGGCTTGTCAGAAGGAGGATGACCAGTGGTAGATGTGACAGTTCGGCGGCTGTTGGCCGCGTTGGCGGTAGGAGCTGCTCTGTTGATGGCGGCGTGCGGCGGTTATGGGAACGCCGCCGGGGGCGGGCCTTCTGCCGGCAGCACGACCGTGCCGGATGGCAACGCGGGGGGCGGCAGCTCGAGCCAGCTCACGGTGGGCATCGCCTCGCCCGCCAACGGCGCGCGGGTGACCGTGCCGTTCGAGGTAAAGCTCGAGTCGAACGTGCCGCTCGGGGCCCCCTCGACCGGGGAGCACCACGTCCACCTGTACTACGACACGAGGACCCCGACCGGGCCGTACGATCTGGTGTACGGAAAGTCCTTCACGGTGAAGGATCTCAAGCCAGGCAGGCACACGATCCTCGCCTCGCTGCGCAACGCCGATCACAGCGACGCAGGACCCCGCCGAATCATCACGGTCGTCGTCGTGGGCGCTGGCGCCACCCCCACGAACGGCAGCGGAGCCGGCGGCTCCAACGGAGGAGGCTATGACTACGGCGGGGGTTACTAGCCTCTGCCGTGGCAGCACACCAAGAGGGGGTATCGCGATGATGCTCGAGAGGGGTCAGAGGGCCGTGCTGATCGCGGCGGCGCTCTCCCTGTACGCCGCGCTGATGCACTTGCTGGCCGCCCCGGACCACCTCGAGGAGTGGTGGGGCTACGGGGCGTTCATGCTCGCGGCCGCCTTTGCTCAGGGCACCTTCGCGCCCATGCTGCTCGGAGCGTCAGGGAAGACGTACTTCCGCCCGGTGGTCCTGGCCGGAATCGCAGGCAACGCCGCGATAGTGGCGCTCTACGTGTACACGCGCACCGTGGGCATACCCCTCGGCCCAGGGGCAGGAAAGGTGGAGCCGGTGGGGGATATGGGCTGGATAGATGTGACTGCGACGCTTGCGGAGATGGCCCTCGTGCTCGTACTGTGGCGAGCTCGTGGGCCGAGTCCCGATACGGTGCCGCCCGCGACCGACGCAGGAGAGGCATCGCGATGAAGCTCCAGCGATACAGGCTGAGAACGAGGCTCGCGCACGCCGCTGTGTACGTGGTGACCCTCCTGCTCCTGTTCTCGGGGCTGTGGCTGCTGGCCGGGCAGGAGGGCAGACCCAGCCCCCTGGCGAGAATCACGGGGCTTGCCGACACCACGGTTCACGTGTGGCTTGGCTGGGCGCTTCTGGCTCTGACGCTGGGGATGGTCCTGTTCATGCCGAGGGGGCTGCTCGCGTTTGCCCGAGAGACCTTGCGCTACGACAGGGGAGACGTGGCGTGGCTGCTGAGCTGGCCGCGAGCTGCCCTCACGGGGCGATTCGCTCGCCACGAGGGACACTTCGATCCGGGTCAGAGGGTCGCCAACCTCCTGATCGTCGCGTGCCTCGTAGCGTTGCTCGGGAGCGGCGTGGGGCTGGTGAGCGTGCACGGCGGTCTCGCGTTCGTGTGGCTGGCGAGGATACACACGTGGGCCACCTACTTGCTGCTCCCGCTCATCGCCGGACACGTGTTGATAGCGGTCGGAGTGCTGCCGGGTTACCGGGACGTGTGGCGCTCGATGCATCTGAGTGGGCGTATACCCGAGGGCACCGCGCGACGGCTGTGGCCGGGATGGGCCGAGCGCACGCTGGCCGATGATGCCGAGGCGATCCCGCACCCCGAACAGGTTCGGTCCCCCCGAGAGGATGGACAGGCCGAGGAGGTTCTCGATGAGTGGCGATACGACCGCCCGCTGAAATAAGCCGGGCGTCGGGAGAGGTGGCGCCCCGGACGACTGGAGGTGAGGGATGACCGGGTTCACGCCTTATCTGTTGCTCGCGCTGGCGGAGTGGACCTGCGCGCTCCTGCTCCTGCGTTTGCTGCGCTACCCGAGCGGGAGGTGTCCTGAGGCCGAGTCCCGCGCGCTGGCGCTCCTCGGGGAGGTGCTCTCTCCGAACGAGCGCGAGCAGCTGGAGAGCCGCGGCTATCTGGAGATATCGAGCCCGAGCGTGCCGTGCCGCGTGTACCGCGTGCCCAACCGCCGCGAGATGGTCTGGGTGTACGAACGGGACAGGGCGATAATGAGACTGTGCCTGGAGCCCGTGCAGCCCCTGCCTGATGCCGAGATGGTGCTGATTCACAAGCTGATGATCGAGGGCAACGAGGAATATCTCAGGCTGGCCAACCGGTTCGCGGTAACGCGCGCGATGTCGCGTTATCACCAGATGGACCGTCCCGACAGCTAGCCGCCGGGCACGATCCTGTCGCCCATCGCCATCCCTGCCGAGCGCAGCGTGTGGTGGCCCGGACGGCTCCTGCGCCGGCTGCACTCGTCGTCCTTCGGACAGAGCTCTCGCCCGCCCTCTCGCCTCGTATCGCACGTGCCTGCCCGGCATCCCGCGGCCCTCGGAGGCGTAGAAACCGGGCCTCGAACGCGTGCTCCGCCACGTTACGGTAACGAGCTCGGGCGTGGCGTAGTACATTGGTAGTGGATGGTATAATCCCGGCGCGGCGACGTGAGGAGGTTGGGGCCATGACGAGGTCGGTGATACTGAGCGCGGTGCGCACGCCCATCGGCAGATTCGGAGGGGCGCTCGCACCGCTCTCGGCGGTGGATCTGGGCGCGGTCGTGATCCGCGAGGCCATCGCGCGGGCGGGAGTCTCGCCCGGGGACGTGCAGCACGTGATCATGGGCAACGTGATCGGTGCGGGTCAGGGGATGATCCCGTCTCGCCAGGCGGCGTTCAGGGCCGGGCTCGGCAGGGAGGTGACCTCGGACACGATCAACCGGGTGTGCGGCAGCGGGATGCGGGCGATAGTGCTGGCCGACCTGCTGATCCGCTCGGGCGAGCACGACGTGGTCGTCGCGGGCGGGATGGAGAGCATGAGCAACGCGCCCTACCTGATCGAGAAGGCGCGCTGGGGCTATCGCATGAACGACGGGGTGCTCGTGGACGCGATGATCCGCGACGGTCTGTGGGACCCGATCTACGACGTGCACATGGGCAGCCACGGCGGCAAGGTGGCGGCGGAGGAGAAGGTGGGCCGCGAGGAGCAGGACGCCTGGGCTCTCCGAAGCCACCGAAGAGCGGTCGCCGCCACGGAGAACTGCTACTTCGCCTCTCAGATCGTGCCGGTCGAGGTGCCCGACAAGCGGCGGGGTGCGACGGTCGTGGAGCGCGACGAGGGGCCGAGGCCGGATACCTCGATGGAGGCGCTCTCGAAGCTGAGGCCCGTGTTCGATCCGAACGGCACGGTGACCGCCGGCAACGCTCCCTCGACGAACGACGGTGCCTCGGCGCTGGTGCTGGCCAGTGCCGATTGGGCGGAGGCGCGGGGGCTGGAGCCCCTCGCGGAGGTCGTCGCGCACGGCCAGGCCGCCTGGGAGCCGCCGTACCTGGCCTACACCCCCGCGATGGCGGGCGAGATGGCGCTCAGGAACGCTGGGCTGGGCATCGAGGACGTCGACCTGGTCGAGATCAACGAGGCGTTCGCGAGTGTCGCGATCATCTCGACGAGGAGGCTCGGTGCCGATCCGGAGCGCGTGAACGTGAACGGCGGCGCGATCGCCCTCGGGCATCCGATAGGGGCGAGCGGGGCGCGGATAGTCACGACCCTGGCGCACGAGCTGAGGCGACGTGGCGGCGGCAGGGGGCTGGCGGCCATCTGCAGCGGCACGGCGCAGGGCGACGCGATTGTCATAACCGTGCCCGCCTGATCCCGGCTCGAACCCCGCGTCTTACAAGGGATTTCTCATGGGGGGCTTGGAGAGCCGGGAAATCTGTGATATATTTGACACTTGATGGCAAGGGGTGCGGTCCGCGTGAGTCTGGCCCTGTCCATCGCGCTGGCTGGTGGTAAGGAAAACTAAATATAGAGGGAGGTTTCTGTGTGCTAGCAGACATCCAGGATACTCACCTTCACGGCCTGCCCCTAGACCACGGCGATGGCGTCCGCCATCTGGACAGCGACGAGACCGACTTTGAAGCCAAGGTCGGAGTGGATCCCGAACACGAGGACGTAGACGACTCGGTTCGCATGTACCTCAAGGAGATCGGGCTCGTCCCACTCCTGAAGGCCGCCGAGGAGGTGGAGCTTGCCAGGCGGATGGAGCAGGGCAAGCTCGCCGAGGAGAAGCTGCAGCAGGGAGGCTATGACCCCTCCGAGAAGCAGACCCTGCTGCAGGAGGTCGCACGGGGCGAGGCCGCCAGACGCCACCTCATCGAGGCCAACCTCCGTCTCGTAGTAAGCGTTGCCAAGAAACACATGAACCGCGGCCTGAGCCTGCTGGACCTCATCGAGGAGGGCAACATCGGCCTGATGCGCGCCGCGGACAAGTTCGACTACAAGCGCGGTTACAAGTTCTCCACCTACGCCACCTGGTGGATCCGTCAGGCGGTCACCCGAGCGATCGCGGACCAGGCACGGACGATCAGGCTCCCGGTGCACATCACCGAGACGATCAACAACATGTACCGTACCTCGCGAAGGCTCTCGCAGATCCTCGGGCGAGAGCCGACGAGCGAGGAGGTGGCGGAATCGCTCTCGATGCCGGTCACGAAGGTCCGCCAGATACTCAAAGCCTCCCGGCAGCCCCTCTCGCTCGAAGGCCCCGTCGGCGACGGCGACAGCTCCCTCGGTCAGTTCATCCCGGACTACAGCTCCGAAACCCCCGTAGAACTAGCCACCAAGCAGGTGCTCAAGGATCAGCTCTCCGCCGTGCTCAGCAGCCTCTCGGAGCGCGAGCGCAGGGTCATGGTGCTGCGCTACGGGCTGGAGGGGTATCAGCCCCATACCCTCGAGGAGGTGGGCCAGGACCTGGGAGTGACGCGGGAGCGGGTCCGCCAGATCGAGGCGAAGGCCCTTCAGAAGCTTCGTCAGCCCGAGCGCAACTGCAGGCTGCGGGGCTTCCTGGACGACTGAGCCGGCGCCGGACCTGTAGAATGTAGACGGGGGAGGCCGGCTTTCCCCGCTGGTCAGATCGCCCCATAGGACGCACTTTCCGTCGGCCGGAGGCGCAAGCCCGCGCCCCTGCCCGAATCACGCGAGGAGGACTTCCGTGTCGAGGCTGCGCGTCGTGTCCTTCGGACTCGGCCCCATCGGATGCGAGATCGCCAGGGTCGCGTCGGAGCGCGCGAACGTCGAGATCATCGGCGCGGTGGACGTCGCCCCGAACAAGGTCGGGCGGCCGCTGCGCGAGGTCGCGGGCGCCGGGAGCGACGTCGTCGTCTCGGACTCGCTCGAGGCGGCGCTCGCGGGTCGCGAGGCCGACGCCGTGCTCCACTCCACCGCGTCGTCGCTGTCCGTCGTGCGCGACCAGCTGCTCGACGCCGCCCGGAGGGGGCTGAACGTCGTCTCGACGTGCGAGGAGCTATCGTATCCGTGGCGGACGCAGCCGGGCCTCGCGCGGGAGCTGCATGAAGCGGCGGTCTCTGCAGGCGCGCGCCTGCTCGGCACGGGCGTCAACCCCGGCTTCGTGATGGACGCGTTCCCGCTCGTCGTCACATCGGCCTGCCAGAGGGTGGACCGGATCTCGGTCGAGCGTGTGGTGGACGCAGGCGGACGCAGGCTGCCGCTGCAGCGCAAGGTCGGCGCGGGGCTGTCGGTGGAGGAGTTCGACGAGCTGGTCTCGCGGGGCACCGTCCGGCACGTGGGCCTGCCCGAGTCCGCCTGGATGATCGTCGACGCGATGGGCTGGCGCGTGGACCGATTCGACGAGGTCATCGAGCCCGTGATCGCGGAGCGGGAGATCTCGACCGCTATAGGCGTGGTGCACGCAGGAGGTGTGGCGGGGGTCCACCAGGAGCTCCGGGCCCTCTCCCCCGACGGCGCCGAGCGGCTGCGGATGGATCTCAGGATGTACGTCGGAGCGGAGTCACCGCGGGACCGTGTGAGGGTGTGGGGCGTGCCCGACCTCGACGTGTGCGTGAACGGTGGGATCCACGGGGACCGTGCGACCGCCGCGATGGTCCTGAACTCGCTCGACGCCCTCGGCGCGCTCGAGCCCGGGCTGCTGACCATGCTCGACCTGCTACGAGTGCACTCGACCGGCAACGGATAGGCAGGTGCGCGTCCAGTCGCTCGCACCGGGCCTCGTGTTGCTCGCCGCGCTCGTGTCTGCGTGCGCCCCGGGACAGCAGGCGCCGACCCCACACGCTCCGGCCACGCCCTCCCCGACACGGGGCACCGGCTCCGTGCACGCCACGAGCGTTCCATCTCGAGCGGCCGAGCCGCGGGCCACCTCGACCGTCGTCTCGTCCCTTCCCGAAAGTCCCTTGGGCCTTCCCTCCGCGACCGGGGCACCGGCCCGCGCGTTCGAGTCCTCCACGAGCCCGTATCAGGTCGAGATCCCCGAGGGCTGGGTCGTGAGGTCGAACGCCGTCGAGTCGGGCTCGGTCCGTGCCGACTTCTTCATTCCCGCGCGCGGGCCCGGGAACGTCTCGATCAACGTCGTCTCGGAGCCGCTCCGGGGCTCGCACCTCACCTCCGAGCGGTATCGGGACGACGCGGCCTCGCAGGTAGGGAATGCACTGGGCGCGAAGGTGACAGAGTCCGGAGAGGTACGCGTGGGCCAGATCAGGGGCTATACCATCGAGTGGAGAGACGAGAGCCAGCCCCTGCGCACGGTGGAGGTGACTCAGGTCGTGTGGGTGGCGGAGGGCAGGGGCTGGGTGGCGACCCTGCGGACGCCTCCGGGCGAGCGGGAGCGCTATCTGCCCACGCTCGAGGGGATGCTGAGGAGCTGGCGTGTGCGATAGGTCCGGAGGAGGCGAGGGCGCGAACGTGGGTGGGAGAGAGCTCGCCGTGTCGAGCGGGCATCCCTCACTGTGGGAGCTCCTGCGCACCTGGGCGCTGATAGGCGTGCAGTCGTTCGGCGGCGGCACCGCCACCCTCTACCTGATCCAGCGGGCGGTCGTGGAGCAGCGCAGTTGGATCTCGGAGGAGGAGTTCGTGCACGCCTGGGCGCTCTGCCAGGCGGCGCCGGGGATCAACATCCTGGGGCTGACCATCCTCATCGGCCGCAGGCTCGGAGGAGCTCCCGCGATCGCGGCCTCCCTGCTCGGGCTCCTGCTCCCGAGCGTGTCTGCGACGATCGCGCTCACGGCCGTGTACGCGAGCGTGCGCGACCTGAGCCTCGTGCAGCAGGCGCTGCGAGGGGTGGTGCCCGCGACCGTCGGGCTCGGGGGCATGCTCGCCTGGCAGATGGGCAGGCCGCTGCTGCGCACGAGCTGGCGCGAGGGCAGGGCGTACCTCGCGGCGAGCTGCGGGCTTCTGGTCGCCAGCGCGCTGTGCTACGGAATCCTGCACGCGCCGGTCATCGCGATCCTGGTCGCCTCGGGCGCGATCGGCGCCCTCCTCCAGCTGCGCGGCGCGAGGGAGGCATCGTGAGCTACCCGTACTTCTTCTGGCTGGTGTTGAAGGCGTCCCTGTTCTCGACGGGCGGCACGGGCAACTTCCCCATCCTCCACCAGGACCTCGTGCCGCAAGGCTGGGCGACGGACGAGCAGTTCGCCGAGGCGCTCGCGGTTGGCCAGGTCAGCCCCGGCCCGAACGGCCTGTGGGTGATCAGCCTAGGGTATCTCACGTACGGCCTGCCGGGATCTCTGCTCGCGCTCGGCGGGGTACTGATGCCGCCGCTGCTCGTGCTCGTCGTGGACAGAGTGCACGGGAGGTTCGGGGAGCACCCGGCGGTGCGAGGCTTCGTCCACGGGCTGAGCGTGGCGGTGGTCGCGACGCTCGTGGTCACCCTGGCGACTCTGCTCCAGAGCACGGGGATAGATGCACGGAGCGTCGCGATCGCGACCGCGAGCCTCGGCCTGGGGCTGAGCCGCCGTGTGCCAATGTGGGCGATCCTCGCCGGTGCGGCACTGGCGGGAATCGCGCTCTACTAGCGTCTCACGGCCAGATCAGGCGTCCGGGACGAACGGGTGCGTGGCCGAGCTGAGCGCCCTGACCAGGCAGGCGGAGTAGCCCGTGCCGTCGGGTGTGGGGTCCTCGGAGATCAGGCGCCAGCCCCTGAGCTCGAGCAGACTGACGATCCTCAGCAGCTCGGAGCGGTCGGTGCAGCCGACGGATATCGCCTCGGATGGATCGTCCGCACCGTGCTGGATCACTGTTCGTGCAATCCTCCTGATGAGTTAACGTTCCGGACCCCGAAAATGGTCCGACCCCAATCCGCCCCATCCCCCGGCAGCGCGCAGGTTTGCACGTCCCGACAGGGTTTGCTAGAATATCTGCGTCCGTTGGGGGATCGTCTAACGGTAGGACAGCTGACTCTGGATCAGCCAATCGGGGTTCGAATCCCTGTCCCCCAGCCGCGACGATGGGAAACCCGCGTCGCTCTAAGGGTTCACGGCCTGCCCGGGGGCAAAGGTAGGTACCGTGAGCCAGCCAGATGTTGACATTGGACGGCTTATTCGGCCCATTTCGGCCACCGCCTCCAGCCCTCTCGCGAGCTCGAGCGGATCGCCGCTGTACATCCGGCCGTTGAGCCGGAGAAACACGTCCATCGCGGCGTAAGCCGTCCGCTTATTCCCGTCCAGGAACGCCTGGGCCCGCGAGATGCCGACCGCCAGCACTGCCGCTTGGCGGACCAGGCTCGCTCCCTCGTACCGAGCGTCCATCGTGGGCCGCATCACGGCCGACCCGAGTCTGCCCTCGTCGTGGATCGGAGCGGCTCGATCGCCGGTACGCTCCATGACCTCCGCATGCATCCCGATCACGTCGAGAAGAGTGAGAGTCCGCGTCATCGGGGCTCCCAGCGAATCCGAGGATTCGTTTGGGACCCTGCTCGGCACCGGGAACCCCGATACATGGTGACGGGCCCCGGTAGGACGCGAGGTAGCGTACAATGGGCGCGAGTGGAGGGTGGTGCTATGGATGCGGGCAAGCTGGGACGGAGGGCCGTGGTGTGGGGGCTCGCGGGGATCACCGTGGCCTCGGTCCTCAAGGAGTTGGGCAAGCCTCCGGAAGAGCGCACCTGGCAGGGCAGGACCGCGGGAGTGCCGTACGACTTCAGGCCGCCCACGCTCGAGCGCGTCAGGCGCTCCTTCTGGCAGCCCGACAGCGACGAGATCCTGACACCCCGAGCCTTCGGCGTCGGATGGGGCGTGAACGTCGCCAGGCTGATCCAGCTCGCGGGCCAGGCGGCCGACGCCGCCGTGAGCTCGGTGGAGATCGAGATACGTCGGTGATGCAGCCGAGGCTGTTCGGCGACGAGGCGGAGCCGACTCTCGATCAGGCGGAACGGATCTCGAGCACGGAAAGGCGGTAGAAGTGGATTCACGTCCCCACGTGATGCAGATCACCTGTCACGACATGGGCAGGCACCTTGCGTGCTACGGCATCAGGACCGTGCACACTCCCAACCTCGACGCCCTCGCCGCCGGAGGCGCGCGATTCCGGAACGCGTTCTGCGTCTCGCCAGGCTGCAGCCCGAGCCGTGCGGCGCTCGCCACCGGGCGCTACCCACACAGCAACGGCGTGATGGGCCTCACCCACAGCTCGTTCGCGTGGGACCTCAACCCCGACGAGCGGCACGTGGCGAGCACCCTGGGCGAGGCAGGGTACGACACCCACCTGTTCGGCCTGCAGCACGTCACGACGGACGTCGGACGGCTCGGCTTCGGCACCGTGCACGGGCGGGGCACCAGCGCGCAGGTCTCGGGCGAGGTGGTCGCCTTCCTCCGCGATATCGCGCCCCAAAGCCCTCTGTACATCGAAATCAATCTGTTCGAGCCCCACAGGCCGTACGACCACGGAGGGGTCCAGCCGGATACATCGCTGGGAGTCGAGATGCCCGCGTACCTGCCGGACAGGCCGGAGTCGCGCGAGGAGATGGCGGCTCTCCAGGGTGCCATCCGGGCCGCGGACGAGGGCATCGGAGCGATACTGAGCACGCTCGAGGAGTCCGGCCTCGCCGGCAACACCCTCGTCGTGTTCACGCCGGACCACGGGATAGCGATGCCACGCGCGAAGACGACTCTCTACGATCCCGGCATCGAGATCGCGATGATCCTGCGCTGGCCCGATGGAGGTATCTCCGGCGGCAGGATCTTCTCCGAGCTTGCGAGCAACGTGGACGTACTTCCGACGATCCTCGAGGCCGTGGGGGTCGAGGGGCCGGACAACCTGCAGGGACGCTCCTTCCTTCCGCTGCTGAGGGGGGAGCGCTACGAGCCCCGCGACACCGTGTTCGCCGAGAAGACCTTCCACAGCTACTACGACCCGATGAGGGCCGTTCGCACCGACAGGTATAAGTACATCCGCAACTTCGAGACGGCGTTCCTGTCCGAAGTGCCGGGCGACATCCAGCTCGGACGGATCTTCAGGTCTTCCACCGAGCTGTACAGCGGCACACACCACCCGGACGTCGAGCTGTACGACCTACGGAGCGACCCGCTCGAGCAGCACAACCTGGCGGGCGCTCCCGAATGCGCCGAGGTGGAGAGAGAGCTCGAGCGCCGGCTCTGGGGATGGATGGAGGAGACCGACGACCCGCTCCTGCGCGGTCCGGTGCCCTCGCCCCAGTACCTGCGCCAGATCGCCGCCTGGAGGAGCTCGAAGGAGCCCCCGCGCGCTCGGTGAACTCCCTCCTCTCCGTTCGCGCTCTTGACAGGGCCGGCCGCTTGTAAGATCATTCGCGCAGCGACCGGCACCCCTCGATATCGTCAAGCAATCTGGAGGAGCGAACATGGAGAGGCATCTGACCCGGCGTACCTTTCTGAAGTGCGTGGGAGGCGGGCTGGTGGGGGCGGCGCTCTACGCCGCCGTTCCGCCGTCTGTTCGTGCGCGGGGGCTGGCGGCCGCGAGCTGCCCGCCCGTCCCGGGAGTCCTGCCGAAGCGACAGCTCCGCGCCACCTGGATCGCGACCGTGTCGAACATCAACTGGCCGTCACGCCCCGGCCTGCCCGTCGAGCAGCAGAAGCAGGAGCTCATCTACCTGCTCGACCAGTGCGTCGAGATGGGGCTGAACGCCGTGATCCTGCAGGTCCGCCCCGCCACGGACGCGTTCTACCCATCGGATTACGCGCCCTGGTCGCAGTACCTCACCGGCGTGCAGGGACGAGACCCCGGCTACGACCCGCTCGCGTTCGCGCTCGAGGAGGCGCACGGGCGCAACCTCGAGCTCCACGCCTGGTTCAACCCCTACCGCGTGAGCACGCAGAGCGACATCACGAAGCTGGCGCCGAACAACCCCGCGCGAGAGCACCCCGAGTGGGTGGTGCGGTACGGCTCGCAGCTCTGGTTCGACCCCGGCATCCCCGCCGTGCGCCAGCTGATCGAGGACTCGATCCTCGAGGTCGTGAACAAGTACGACGTCGACGCGGTGCACTTCGACGACTACTTCTATCCGTACCCCGTCGGCACGCTGCCCTTCCCCGACGACGCCACCTATGAGCAGTACGGCGACGGCTTCACGGACAGGGGCGACTGGCGTCGGCACAACGTGGACCTGCTGGTCGAGGAGCTCTCCGCACGGATCAAGCAGGCGAAACCCTGGGTCAAGTTCGGCATCAGCCCCTTCGGCATCTGGCGGAACCGGTCCACCGACCCCCTGGGCTCGGACACCAGCGGCTTCCAGAGCTACGACGGCATCTACGCCGACACCCGCCTTTGGGTGAAGAGCAACTGGCTGGACTACATCGCGCCCC
This sequence comes from Chloroflexota bacterium, assembly GCA_902810765.1. Classification (GTDB taxonomy): domain Bacteria; phylum Chloroflexota; class Chloroflexia; order Thermobaculales; family Thermobaculaceae; genus CADDYR01. The sequence goes on along the minus strand of CADDYR010000045.1, from coordinate 6,243 downwards.
AGATCTACTGGAGCTTCCACTTCGTGCCCGCGGCCTACGAGGCGCTCGTGCCGTGGTGGTCCGACGTGGTAGACGGCACGAGCTGCCACCTGTATATCGGTCAGGCGGCCTACAAGATCGGCACGAGCACCCAGTCGCCAGAGTGGAGCGACCCGAACGAGATGCCGAACCACCTGTGGTTCAATCTGCAGTATCCCGAGGTCAAGGGCGACATCTACTTCAGCATCTCGAGCCTGCTGAGCAACCCGCTCGGATTCAAGGACCGTCTGGAGCAGGACCTGTACAGTCACCCAGCGCTGGTGCCGGTAATGCCGTGGCTCGGAGGCAGCGCGCCGCACCACCCAGCGCTCACGAGCGCCAGGCGGATCTCCGAGGGAGTGGCGCTCGAGTGGGAGGCGATCCCGGCTGGGAACAACGCGGCGTACTACGTGGTCTACCGGTTCGAGGAGATGGGGAATCGGAACGACGCCTGTGCGTTCGAGGACCCGCGGCGGCTGTTGGCGACCGCGCGCCGCATCGAGGGGATGCACCAGTCGTACCTCGACGCGACCGCGCAGCCGGGCGCGCGCTACACCTACTACGTCACGGCCGTGGACCGGCTGCACCACGAGGGCGAGCCTAGCAACGGGCTCAGCGTGTAGTGCGGGAAGGGGACTGCTTCGGGCAGCCCCTCAGCACACCTCTACGGTGATGCCCCCGTCCTCGATCACGTCCACGCCCGATCGCGTGACGCGGAGCTCCAGCCGCGCGTCACCCACGCGCAGGTTGTGGAGGGCCACCTCCCCCAGCCACTCGGGCGGGCGCGGGCACACCCGGAGCCGGCGCTCCAGCGCGTTCGGTTCGAGCCCGAGGATGCTCTGAAGCATCAGCCAGGCGCTGCCCGCCGCCCACGCCTGCGGGATGCAGCTCACCGGGTACCCGGCCGGGCCTCCCCCGGTCTCCTCGGGCGTGAAGCCGCACATCAGCTCCGGCAGCCTGTGCATCCTGTACCATCTCGCCGCCGCGAGCAGCTGCTCCGAGATCCTGTTCGCCTCCTCCCACCGCCCGGATCGCGCGAGTCCCGCGACGATCAGGGAGTTGTCGTGGGGCCACACGGTGCCGTTGTGGTAGCTGGTCGGGCTGTAGTTGGGGTCGGTCGAGCCGCGCGTGCGCACCCCCCAGCCCGAGAGCATCGCGTCGCTCGTGAGCTTCTCGGCGAGCCGGCCCACCCGCTCCTCCGGCACGATCCCGCACAGGAGCGCGTGCCCCGGGTTGCTCACGAGGTCGCGCACCTGCGCCTTCGAGCCGTCCAGAGCCTGGCAGTAGTAGCCTTCGTCCTCCATCCAGAAGTCGCGGTTGAAGCGTTCGCGCAGGTCGCCTGCCCTCGCCTCGAGCTCGTCCGCGTAGTCCCCGTCCCCCATCCGGCGAGCCACTGCCGCCAGCCAGGTGCGGGCGGCGTAGCAATACGCCTGTACCTCGACGAGCGCGATCGGAGGCTTCGGGACGCTGCCGTCAGGATATAGCAGGGAGTCCCACGAGTCCTTCCACCCCTGATTGGAGAGCGCCCCCCTCGTGCCCTGCCCCGCGTACTCCACGTACCCGTCGCCGTCGGAGTCGCCGTACCGCTCGATCCACTCGACCGCCCGGCGCACCGCGGGCATCAGGGCGCGGTACATCTGCAGGTCGCCCGTCCAGAGCATGGTTTGTGCGAACAGCATCACGAACAGGGGTGTGGCGTCCGCCGTGCCGTAGTAGGGAGTGTGGGGAATGGCACCGAGCCTCGCGAGCTCACCGAACCTGAGCTCGTGCATTATCTTCCCCGGCTCCTCGGCCCGCGCCGGGTCCTCCTTCACGCCCTGATGCGCGACCAGGAACCTCAGGGTGCCCGCGGCCAGCTCCGGCTCGAGGCAGAGGGTTTGCAGACCCGTGATGATCGAGTCGCGTCCGAACGGCACGGCGTACCAGGGGATGCCCGCGAGGATGACGGATGACGGCCTCACTCTGCCCGCTCGCCCACTTGATGGGTAGGATTGACCTCGGAGGGCCGAGAGAGTGAGGCCGTCGGATCCAGACGAGAACACGCCCCGCAGCGCCCGCAGGTCGAGCGCGCTCCGTCGCAGCAGCTGCACGAGGTCGGGGTTGTCGCTCGCTACCTGCGTATGGTGCGCGGCCCACTCGTCGTAAGACCCGCGCACCAGTGCGAGGGCGGAGGAGAAGTCGGGCGGCGTCTCGAGCGCCGAGCCATCCGACGGCACGTACCGAAGCTCGAGCTGCCGCGACTCCTGAGGCTCCAGCGAAAGCCGCCACGCGGCCGTGACCGCCGACTGCTCGGCCCTACCCCCGGTTTCACGAATCACGCCAAAGCGCACGTCGTCGGGCTCCACGCTCCAGCCGATACGAAGCTCGCGGCGCACCCCGTCCGCACCCTCGTACGCGAGCACGGCTCCGTCCCCCTCTCTCCTCGGCTCGGCGAGGTGGCCCAGCTCCACCCCGCTCACGTAGCCGCGCACCAGGAACATGTCGAGGAAGTCCGCGGCGAGCTCCAGGCTCAGCTCGAAGCTCACGGGCGAGCGGCCGTAGCTCGTCACCGTCAGGCGCTCATACACCGCGCCCGACACCGCTCGAGCCCGATTGACGCAGACCGAGCGTGCGGGAACGACGTTGCCCTCGGAGTCCGTGAGCTCATCGCTCGCGAGCAGCACCGTGGCCCGGTACGCGTCGTCATCGTTGCAGGAGAGCACCGAGAGCCTGTTGCCGCCGATCCGTAGCTCGAGCCCGCTCAGGAATCGCATGTCGTGGTAGTACAGGCCAAGGCCCCTCGTGTCCTCGACCCCCACATCGCCGTCGAAGCCGGAGATGATGAACGTCTGGTTGTCGGAAGCCGACAGGTAATCCACGTCCGGACCTCCAGTGGCAGCGCTACCTGAACACGCGTCTGATGAGCCTGAACATCTTCATGGGCGTGGAGTAGTAGCCCACGCGCCGCAGCGCCCTGCGCTTGTAGTTTCCGGGGGCGCGATACGGCCGCATCACAGCCGTGATCCCGAGCTGCCGCTTCAGCCGCCTCTTCGCACGCGTGATGCCCAGAGCGGTCTTCAGGCTCGGTCGTCTGTACCGCACAGCTCACCTCCTGAGGACGACGAACAGCGTGTCAGCCGAGCTCCGCGCTGCCCGGCGCTCGCGCCCGTGGGCAGCGTCCCCCAGCACTCATTGCTGATGCTTCTGGTGCCCGCGCGGCTTCGGCGGCGTGGGGCCGAACCAGTACACGCGCATCGGCTTGTACCCGACGGCCGTGTAGTACGCGAGCGTCTTGTACGTCGTGCCGTCGTAGGGATCGTAGATGCGATAGTCGCCGTAGCTCGTGCCACGGCCCCCCACGACGAGCACCCAGTGCGTCAGGTAGCCGCTCGAGGGGTTCGACAGCCAGACGAGTGCCGGGCGTCCCCGGCTCAGCGGCTGGTCCAGCATCCACCAGTGGAAGCCCCAGCCACCGAACAGCGACAGCTCGTGGTGCGTGTAGTGGCTCGCGGCGTAGCTCCAGACGAGCGGACAGGCGTACCCCCCGATGTCCTCGCTGAGGTCACGCGGAGTCGCCGGATAACCCGCCGAGCTGAAGGACATGCTCGTCGCGGTGATCGCGCAGCCGGAGTCGCCTATCGAGAGGCCGCACACGCTCATCTTGTCGTACCTCCAGCGCGGGTCGTTCTGCGACAGGACCGGGATCTCCGCCACAGAAGACCTGATCACGGGGATGCCGACCTCGGGCGCCTGGATGTCCGAGTCCTTGTAGGACAGCCTGCCGGTCCTCCCGTCCACGGTCCAGATGCGGTGGTGGGCGTAGTCCTTGAACTGGAGGTCTCCATAGGCAGTCCAGCTCAGGGGCCGCGGATCGGTGCCGTAGAAGATGCTCGCGTTGAACGCCGGGCTCGAGAGCAGGCGGTGGTCGTGTCCGCCGTCCGCGTCCATCACCCACAGCTCGAGCCCCGGATTCCGGCCCGGTGGTGCGGAGCGCACGTACGCTATCCTCCTGCTGTCGGGGGACCACACGGGCATCGCCACCCAGAACTCGCGCTTGATGTCCACGAGCTTCCTGCGGTGCCTGCCGCTCACGTCCATCCGCCACAGCTGCATCTCATCCTTGCCAACCTTCGGCGATATCGGGTAGAGGATGGTGCGGTTGTCGGGCGAGAGCACGACGAACTTCGAGAAGATGGGCGAGAGCTTAGTGACGGGGAACGAGCGCACCCTGCGCCGGTCGCCGTTGCGCTCGACGAGCAGATGAGTCCTTCGCCCGTCGGAGTACACGGACACGCGCGCGTCGGGCGCAGGTGCGGGCATCGTGAGCTTCGCCCTCGGCGCCGGGTCGGGTGCAGAGCGGACCGTGCCCTGCACCGTCGCGTCGGCGAACCTGCCCGTGAGCAGGGCCAGGTCGAGCGTGATGTCCTGGTCTCGCGGGTTCGCGTCCTTCTGGCCAGACGTGCCGGACCTCGGCGCTGCCAACTCGACGAGCTTACGGGGAGCTGCAAGCTCCAGGCGCCGTGACAGTGCGGTTCGGCCGGCGTGTGGGGAGCTGTCCCTCAGCAGACCCGCAACTTTCCGCTCCGTGCGTCCTTGTGAGGTCGGGCTCGGGGCGGTGCAGGCCGTGACGAGCGCGGCGCACAGCAGCGCCGCGAGCGGCGTCTCCAGCCACGCGAGCACCTTCGATCGCCCGGTTCTCGTCTTCAAGCGCATCTCCTGTGGGGTGCCTGGGCCGGACATCCGGCGCTCCGATACGAGGATCCACAATCGTGGGGTGCCCGGGACGCCGTGGGCGCAGGCCGCGCTCGCGCCTAGTATATCACTACTGCCGCGCCACGGCCTCTGCACTCAGAACGCGCGCCCGGTGACATCAGTTACAGCCTACTGGCTCACGACGTCCACGATCGGTGCCCCGGCCGACACCGATCCGCCAGCCGTCACGTGCACCTTCGTCACCGTGCCGTCCCGGTGCGCGAGGATCTCGTTCTCCATCTTCATCGCCTCGACGACGCACACTAAGTCGCCCTTGCGGACAGCATCGCCCTCCGCCACCACGACCCTCAGCACGTTTCCCTGAATGGGGCTCCGAAGCGTCGGGTCGGCGCCGTGGCCGGTGGAGGCTCGCGCGGCGATCCGCGGCTTGCTCCGGGAGGCTCTGACGGTGGGGTTGCCCTGCAGGCCGAAGACGGCCACCCGGTACAGCCTGCCGTTCACCTCGACCGCGACCCTGCGCGGCTCCGAGGACATCTCCTGCTCGGGCTCGGGCAGCTCCTGCTCGGGGAGAGCTTCGAGCAGCTCGGGCAGGGCGCGCTCCAGGAATGCGGTGCCGCACTCTCCCGAGACGAACTCGGGACGCTCGAGCACCCACCTCGCAGCCGGGATCGTCGTCGGCACTCCCTCGACTCGATACTCGGCGAGCGCACGCAGTATTCGGCGCCTCGCCTGCTCCCGGTCCCTCCCCCACACGACCAGCTTCGCCATCAGGGAGTCGTACTCGGAGGCGATCGTGTAGCCCTCGCGCACCCCGCTGTCCACCCGCACTCCCGGCCCCGAGGGCTCGTGCAGGCGAGCAATCCTGGCCGCGGCCGGCCTGAAGCCAGCGCGCGCGTCCTCGGCGTTGATCCTGCACTCGATCGCGTGACCGCGTATCCCGCCCGCCGGCTCGACCCTCTCGCCCGCCGCCACCAGTATCTGCATCACGACGAGGTCGCAGTCCCGCACCATCTCGGTGACCGGGTGCTCCACCTGAATCCGCGTGTTCATCTCGAGGAAGTAGTGGCTGCCGTCGCGCGCCAGCAGGAACTCCACGGTGCCCGCCCCCTTGTAGCCCACGGACCGCGCGAGCGCCACAGCCGACTCCTCCATGCGCCCCCGGATCTCGGGCGTCACGGTCGGCCCGGGGGCCTCCTCGATGAGCTTCTGGTGTCGGCGCTGCACCGAGCAGTCGCGCTCGCCCAGCGCGAGCACCTCGCCCGTGCAGGTACCGACCACCTGGATCTCGACGTGCTTGGGGTCGTCCAGGTACTTCTCCAGGTACACGTCGGGGTTGCCGAAGTAGAGATGCCCCTCCCTACGGGCGGTCTCGAGCGCCTGCTCGATCTCGCCCTCGTCGCGCACCACCCTGAGCCCGCGCCCTCCGCCACCCGCCACCGCCTTGATCGCGACCGGGAGGCCGCGCTCGCGGACGAACGCGCGCACCTCGGACGCGCTCGATATCGGCTCCGTGCCGGGTGTGAGCGGCACCCC
>CADDYR010000044.1 GCA_902810765.1 Chloroflexota bacterium | reverse complement strand
TCACCGTGGAGCCCCTGGGCGCGCTGCGCCGCCGGGTGGGGGAGGAGCACGTCGTGATCGCGATCCTCGCCGTGCCGGACTTCTCGGCCCAGAGCGTCGCCGACGAGCTCGTGAGCGCGGGCATCAGGGCGATCCTCAACTACTCGCCGGTGACGATACAGGTGCCGGAGGACGTGCGAGTCGTGGGCATAGACCCGGTCGCGGCGCTGCAGACGCTCACCTACTACCTCGCGCCGGAGCTGCCCCACTTCCCGCGCCGCAACGGCACTAGCTCCTGACGGGGTCGGTCGCCTCCGCGAGGCCGAGCGCCTCGCGCGCGTCCGCCACGACGAACAGGCTGCCCGTCACCAGGACGGCCTCCGTGCCCGGCACTCTTCGGGCGGCATCTATAGCCTGCGCGACCGAGCCCGCCGTCCGGTACTCGAGCCCGAGCCTCTCGGCGGTCGACGCGAGCTCGTCCGCGGGCATCGTCCTCGGGTGCGTGGACGGGCAGAGCACGAGGGAGTAGCCCCGCAGCGCGTGCAGCATCTCCGCAGCGTCGTGTCCCAGCCTCGCGCCGAACACACAGGTGACGCGCCTGTCGGGGTAGATATCGCGCACGGCGGACACGAGCTTCTGCACGGAGTCGGGGTTGTGGGCTCCGTCGAGGACGACGGGCACCTCCCCCGGCACGATCTCGAGCCTGCCGGGCCAGCGGACGCGCGCGAGCGCCCTCAGGAGAGCTTCGGGCGCGATCTCCGCTCCCTGCTCCCCGAGCGCGGCGCAGGCCGTGATCGCCGTGAGCGCGTTCTCGACCTGGTGCGCGCCCAAGAGCCCCAGCCGCACGCACGAGCCGTCCAGCGGCCGACCCCCGAGCCGAAGGGAGGTGCGCAGCTCGAACTCCTGGTGGTGCTCGTCCACCGTGCGCCGGCCGCTCGCCCGGGCGAGCTCCGGCGCATACAGCAGCGGGACCCCGACCTCGGCCGCGCGCGACCGGATCACCTCCAGAGCCTCCGCCTCCTGCCGCGACACCACGACGGGCACGCCGGGCTTGATGATCCCCGCCTTCTCCGCGGCTATCTGCCCGAGGCTGTGGCCGAGCACCTCGGTGTGGTCGAGGCTGATCGAGGTGATGACGGCGATCCTCGGGCGGATCACGTTCGTCGAGTCCAGCCTTCCGCCCAGGCCAACCTCGACCACCGCCCACTCCACGCCCACGCGAGCGAACAGCTCGAACGCGAGCGCGGTGATGACGTCGAACGTAGTGACGGTCACCCGGGATCGGACGTCCTCGATGACGGGACGGCAGTCCCTCACCAGTCGGGTGAAGTCCTCCTCGGACACGGGCTCGCCGTTCAGCCTGTAGCGCTCCCGGTGCGTGTTCAGGTGCGGCGACGAGTAGGTGCCGGTGAAGCGGCCGGACTCGACCAGGGCAGTGGCGATCATCGCCGCCGTGGAGCCCTTGCCCTTCGTCCCCGCGATGTGGACCGATCTAAACCTCTCCTGCGGACTGCCCAGGGCGTCGAGCAGCGCCCGGATGCCGCCGAGCTTCATCTCGTCTCTTCGGCGCGTGCTGGAGCGCTCGTAGTCGGTGAAGCCGTAGACATAGCGTAGGGCGTCGGCGAAGGATGATATCTCCTCGCTCATGTGTTCAGCAGTGCCTCGTACACTCTCTCGTAGCCGCACACCATCTTCTCGGCGGAGAACTCCTCCCGCGCCCAGCGGGTGCACTCTCCCCTGTCAATGCTACCAGACCTCTCGACCGCCGCGGCCGCCTGCTCCGGGGTGTCCACGATGAAGCCGGTCTCGCGGTCGCGCACGAGCTCGGGCACGGAGCCCCTGCGCGTCGCCACCACCGGCGCGCCGCACGCCATGGCCTCGACCATTGTGAGCCCGAACGCCTCGTGGTAGGTCACCAGGTGCAGGAAGGCGTGGGCCCTGCGCATCAGGGCGTTCCGGCGTGCGGGGTCGGATGGCCCCACGAACCTGATCCTGCGGCCGTCGAGGTGGGGCAGCACCCGGGTCTGGAAGTACTCCCGGTTCTCATCCGGCACGATCCCGGAGAGGATGAGCGGGCGTCCGGTGAGCTTCGCCACCTCGACGGCCAGGTGTACCCCCTTGTCGGGGCTCAGCCTTCCCAGAAAGAGCATGTAGTCGTCCGGCTCGCAGGGCTCCGGGAAGCTGTCGGAGGCGATCCCGTTGTACACGGTGGCGACGTAGTTCAGCTCGGGGAACAGCTCGCGCTCGGCGTGCGTGATCGAGACGTACGGCTGGTCGCGGTACCGGTCGTAGATGATCCGGCTGTCCGGCTCGGCCGCGGAGCCGTGGAGCGTCGTGAGGACGGGCACCGGCGAGAGCCTGCTGAGCACGGTGCCGTACACCCCGGCGTTGTTGTGGAGCAGGTCGAGCTCGCGGGCGTGCTCGTAGGCGTTCACGATGTTCAGCGTCTCGTACACACGGGACGGCAGCGAGCGGTCCTCCTCGAGCGGACGCGGCACCGCGCTGGACAGCCTCGCGGAGGTGATCGAGTCGGCGGTCGCGAACAGGGTGACCTCGTGGCCCCGCCGGACCAGCCCCTCCGCGAGCAGGTGCGCGACGTTCTCCCATCCACCGTACTGCCGGGGCGGGATGCGCCACGCGACCGACGCTATGATCCCGATGCGCACGTTAGCTCCTGATGCGTCCGCTGTCTCCCGATAACAAATGTTAACAGAAACTCGCGACGCATGGGTTGGGCCCCTAGGCTTGCCTTGGGGAAACGCAGGGTGCGCCCTGCGGGGCGCAGGAGTGGAACGAGATGCAGAGACACAAGGTGCTAAGCTCGCAGTTCGGCCTCACGAGCGGCATACGCCAGGAGAGCAGTGACTTCATCGCGCTCCCCTCGCACGACCGCATCGGCCGCCTCTTCAAGCGCAAGGGCAGGCTGTGGATCTTCGCCGAGCCCGCTGCCCCCTCCGGTGGCGCGAGCGCCGCGGCGAAGCTCGTCACCGAGACGGTCGAGAGCGAGTACTACCAGAGCCCGGCTCCGAACGTCACGGGGGCGCTCGAGGACGCGATCCGGACGGCGAACAGGCTGCTGTACGACTACAACTCCGGAGCGCCCGCCCACAAGCAGGCGTTCCTGGGGCTCACCTGCGTCGTCGTGCAGGGGAAGCAGGCGTACGTTGCCCAGGTCCAGCCCGCGCGGGCGATACTGGTTCACCAGGGCACGCCGCGCACGTTCCCCGAGGCGCCCATACGGGAGGATGTAGACCTCACCCCGCTCGGGCTTGAGCCCGAAGTCGAGGTGGAGTTCGGCATGAGCGTGTTTGCGCCGAGCGACACGATCTCCGTGCTCTCGAGGGGGCTCGCCGCGGCGCTGGGCAGCGTCGAGGACGAGTACACCTTCTCGTACCAGGACCACAAGGGTGCGGTGGAGGAGTTGTATCACTTGGCCGCCCGCCACAACCTGATGGACGAGCACGCGCTTGTCATCGAGTCGCCCCCCAAGAAGAGCGTAGAGAGCGTCGGGAAGGTGTTTCGGGCGCTCGGGCGCGAGTGGCTCGGCAACGCGGCCACGAGCGCGCGCGACGGCGCGAGGGGCCTGGTGGGACGGCTGTTCATGCCCTCGTCCGACGCCGCCGAGGAGTCCGGAACGGCGCCGTCGCGCGCGGCGCTCTTCCTCCGTCGGGGGCGGGAGGGTGCCTCGGCAGCCTCTCGCGCGTGGCGGGTGCCGCGCAGGAGCGGCCGTGGACGGGGGCTCAAGATAGCGCTCTCACTGGTCGGGGTGCTCCTGCTGCTCGTGCTCGCGGGAGGGCTGGGCTACCGCACGTACCAGAGCTATCAGAGGGAGGCGAAGCTCAACGCCCTCATCAGGGCCGCTGAACAGCAGCGGGCGGAGGCGCACGGCAAGCCCGCGCAGAGCGCCCTGCAGCACCTGCAGACCGCGAAGGAGTACCTCGCCGACGCCCGGAAGCTCGACCCGAAGCGCGCCCGCATAAGCACGACGCTGCAGCGGATCAACGCGGACTGGGCCACGGTCAACAAGGTCGAGAGCATGAACGGGCTGCGACCGCTGCGCCCCCTGCCCGGATATCGGCCCGGCACCGCCTCGAAGCTGCTCGTGCTCGGTGGGAAGGCGTATGTGCTGAGCGAGCCTCCCGGCAGGGTGACCGAGTACGACCTGAAGGGCGGGGGGCACCGCGTCATCTCGCCCGGAAGGAGCTCCAGGATCGAGGGGCTGAGCTGGCGGATCGGCGGCCTGATCCTGCTGGACCGCAGCGGCCGCTTGTTCGACTACGACCTGAAGTCGGGACGCTGGTCGTCCGTCAAGCTCGGGGGCAAGCGGAACTGGTCGCAGGTCGCCAGCTTCGACACGTACGGCACCACGGCCTACGTGGCTATCAGGCACAACAACGGCGTGTACGTGTACGATACTCAGGCACCGACGAAGTCGAAGGTGTGGCGCTCGAAGATCAGGCACACGACGCTCGATCCCGCGAGCATCAGCGCGAACGGCGACCTGTGGGTCATCAACCGCGCGGATGGCAGCCTGTGGCTGTTCGTGAACGGCAACGTGAGCAGACGACTGTGGGTCGAGGCCGAGCCGCCCATCCACGACGCCTTTGGTCTTGTCGCGCTCGACTCGAACCGGTACCTCTACATGCTCGACGCCACACGGCAGCGCGTGCTGCAGGTGACGAAGACCGGCCAGCTGAAAGCCCAGCTCACCCTGCCGTCGCGCCTGGGGTCGCAGCGCATTGACGCGATCTACCCGGACGAGAAAGCGGGCAAGCTTTACGTGGTCGCGGGAAGGACGCTGTACTCGATGCCGCTCAGGGGAGGCAAGCCCAGGGGCTAGCCGCCACGGCCGGAGGCGTCGGGCCTGGTGCCCTTCCTTCCGCGCCTGCCCCACTTCCCCAGCGAGTGGGGGGTGGGCACGTACTTCTGGCGCCTGCTCCGCTGCTCCTCCTGCGCGCGCTCGAGCGCAGGATACCTCCGAAAGTAGGAGTAGAGGGCGTAGCCCACGACGGCGTAGATGCACACGAGCATGAGGAACAGCCAGAACCTGCGGTTGAACAGCGCGTCCTCGTAGAAGCACGCCGCGATTATGAGCGCGCCGATTCCCGTGTAGCAGAGCCACTGCCCCAGCCTGCCGAGCTGCCGGTGCGCCAGGGGATCGCTGTGGCGGTAGCGTCGGGAGAGCAGCCAGACGCCCGCGCCCACGAGGGTCGTGACGACGAAGACGGCCAGGATGGCCGTCAGGGTGGGCTCGAGTGTGAGCGTGGTGCCGAACACCGGCGAGAACAGGTAGGTTATCACTGGTTGCCGATCCGTCCTTCCGCGGCAAGCCTCAGTCGTACAGCAGCTTGCGCTTCACGTCCTCCATCGCCTTGGTGACCTTGATGCCCCTGGGACAGGCGTCCGTGCAGTTGAAGATGGTGCGGCATCGCCACACCCCCTCGCGGCTGCCTACCGCGCCGACGCGCTGATCCAGCCCCTTGTCGCGGCTGTCGAAGATGAACCTGTGAGCGTTGACGAGGGCCGCCGGGCCCACGAACTCGCGGTTGCCCCAGAACGACGGGCAGGCGGTCGTGCAGGCCCCGCACAGGATGCACTTCGTCGTGTCGTCGTACAGCTCGCGCTCCTCGGGCGACTGCAGCCTCTCGCCCGCGGGCGGCGGGTCGTCGTTGATGAGGTACGGCTTCACCGACTTGTACTTCTCGAAGAAGGAGTCCAGGTCCACGACCAGGTCGCGCACCACCTCGAAGCCCATCATCGGCTCGACGGTTATCCGGTCGCCGACCTCCTTCACGAGCGTCTTGCACGCGAGCCGGTTGCGTCCGTTGATGCGCATCGCGTCCGAGCCGCACACGCCGTGTGCGCACGACCGCCGGTAGGTGAGAGTGCCGTCGTGGTGCCACTTGATCTCGTTCAGCACGTCCAGGACGCGGTCGGTGGACTCCACCTCGACGGTGTAGGTCGCGTAGTAGGGCTTCTCATCGGTCGTCGGGTTGTATCGTCGGACCCGGCACGTTACTTCCATATGCTCTCCTGCCTTCGGGCTGTAGTTCCGAGGTCTCGGTCCGAATGACCTCCGCTCGGATCGTGGCTAGTACTTCCGCTCCATCGGCTCAAACCGCGTGATCTTCACCGGCTTGTACGCTACCTGTATGCCCTCCCCGCGGTTGTATATCAGTGTGTGGCGCAGGAAGCGCTTGTCGTCCCGATCGGGGTAGTCCTCGCGGTAGTGACCTCCCCGGCTCTCCTTGCGCGCCAGCGCGCCCGCGATCACCGTCTCGGAGATGTCGAGCAGGTAGCCGAGCTCGAGCGCCTCGGTCAGCTCGGTGTTGAACCAGGACTGCCGGTCCTGGATCGCCGCGCGCGAGTATCGCTCCTTCAGCTCCTGCACCTTCGCCTGTGCGTGACACAGCGTCTCCTCGGACCGGATGACCGAGACCTTGTCCATCATCTCGGCCTGCAGCTCGGTGCGGATGTCTGCAACGGACTCCCCCTCGGTTCGCCCCAGCAGCTCCTTGACCTGCGCGCTGGCGTAGGCGTCCGGCTTTGGCGGGAGGGGCACGAGCTCGTTGTGCGCCACGAACTCGGCCATGTCCTTGCCTGCCCGCCTGCCGAACACGACGATATCCACGAGCGAGTTGGTCCCGAGGCGGTTCGCGCCGTGCACCGACACGCAAGCACACTCGCCCGCCGCATAGAGGCCGGGCAATGGTGTGTTGCGCTCGTCTACGGTCACCCGGCCGTCGAGGTCGGTAGGGATGCCGCCCATCGCGTAGTGCGCGGTCGGCTGGGTGGGCACGAGCTCTGTCACGGGATCAATACCTAGGTACACCCGGATGAAGTCGGCCTGGTCGGGCAGCTTCGACTCGATGACCTCCCTGCCGAGGTGTCGCAGGTCGAGGTGCACGTAGTCCTGCCCGTTGATGCCGCGGCCCTCCTTGATCTCCTGATAGATACAGCGGGAGATCATGTCGCGCGGCGCGAGGTCGAGGAGCGTGGGCGCGTACCTCTCCATGAAACGCTTGCCCTTGTCGTTGAGGAGCATGCCACCCTCGCCGCGGCACGCCTCGCTGATGAGGATGCCCAGCTTGTACTCGCCGGTCGGGTGGAACTGGTACATCTCCATGTCCTCGAGGGGAATGCCCTGTCGGTAGGCTATGGCCACCCCGTCGCCCGTGCTCGCGAGCGCGTTGCTCGTGATCTTCCAGGCGCGTCCGTAGCCGCCGGTCGCGAGCATCACCGCCTTCGCGTGGAAGGTGTGCAGCTCCCCGTCCCGCACGTTGAGCGCGACCACGCCGCAGCACACGCCGTCGTTGAGTATCAGGTCGAGCACCTGGAACTCGGAGAAGAACTCGACCTCGTGCTTGATGCACTGCTGGTAGAGCGTCTGCAGGATCATGTGGCCCGTGCGGTCGGCGGCGAAGCACGAGCGGCGCACGGGGCCCTCGCCGAAGTTGCGCGTGTGGCCCCCGAACCTCCTCTGGTCTATCTTCCCCTGGGGGGTGCGGCTGAAGGGGAGGCCGAGGTGTTCGAGCTCGTACACCGTCTCGACCGCGTTGTGGCACATGATCTCCGCGGCGTCCTGGTCGGTCAGGTAGTCGCCGCCCTTGACCGTATCGAACATGTGCCACTCCCAGTGATCCTCCTCGTGGTTGCCGAGCGCGGCGCCGATGCCGCCCTGCGCGGCGCCTGTGTGGGAGCGCGAGGGGTAGAGCTTGCTCACGACCGCGGTCCTGATCCCGGGCACGCGGGCGAGCTGGAGCGCGGCCATGAGGCCCGCGCCGCCTCCGCCGACCACTACGACGTCGTACTTGTGGTACATCTCACCTCTCCGGGTTGGTGGGGGACCGCGGCCTGATCTCCGCACGAGGGACGCAGGCCCGATGCTGCGATCCTGACATGGCCATTATAAGCCACGCCGCGCGCAGGCCACTACGCCCGCAGCCTGCGGATGATCGCGTCCGCGACCTGGCTGGTGCCGAGCGCCCGGTCGCGCTGGTCAATCGGCAGCAGGTCGTAGGTGACCTCCCTGCCCTCCGCGATGATCTCGGCCATCGCCCTGTCGAGGCGCTCCGCCGCCTCCATCTCCCCCAGGTGGCGGAGCATCATCACGCCCGAGAACATCATCGCCATGGGATTTGCCTTGTTCTGCCCGGTGTACTTGGGCGCGCTGCCGTGGATCGGCTCGAACAGCGCCACCTCCGCGCCGATGTTCGCTCCCGGGGCGATGCCCAGGCCGCCCACCAGCCCCGCGCACAGGTCGGACACTATGTCCCCGTACAGGTTCGGACACACGAGCACGTCGTACAGCTCCGGCTTCTGGACTAGCTGCATCATCATGTTGTCCACGATGACGTCGTTGAACTCGATCTCGGGATAGTCTCCCGCGACGCTGCGGCAGCACTCGAGGAACAGTCCGTCGGCGTACTTCATGATGTTCGCCTTGTGCACCGCCGAGACCTTCCTGCGGCCGTTCCTGTGGGCGTACTCGAACGCGAACCGCGCGATCCGCTCCGAGCCGCCGACCGAGATGAACTTGATCGCGACAGAGCTGTGGTCCGGGATGCGCGAGCCGGAGAGCCGCTCGATCTCCGAGGCTATCTGCCTCTCCTCGTCGGTGTCGTGGTCGAACTCGATGCCGCTGTACAGGTCCTCGGTGTTCTCACGGACTACGACGAGGTCGACGTTCTCGTACCTCGACTGGACACCCTTGTATGTTCTGCAGGGGCGGAGGTTGGCGTAGAGGTCGAGCTCCTTGCGCAGCGCGACGTTCACGCTGCGAAAGCCGCTGCCGACCGGTGTGGTGATCGGCCCCTTGATCGCGACCTTGTTCCGGCGGATGCTCTCGATCACCCGGTCGGGCAGCGGTGTGCCCTCCTGCTTCACCACGCCGGCGCCGGCCTGCTGTACGTCCCACTCGAACTCGACGCCGGTGGCGTCCAGGACTCTGCGGGTCGCCTCGGCGATCTCGGTGCCTATGCCGTCTCCGGGGATGAGGGTGACCTTGTACGCCATGGATATCTCCCTTCGTGCGGTGAGCGCAGCGACGCCTCGCCGTTCAGAGGCCCGTCTGGCCGGAGGGCGAGAGGTCGCCAGTGCGAATTCTATACCAACCGGGATGGCCGCGCAAATGGCGCACCGCGGCTTGCCCGCCTCGCCATCGCGGGAGTTGTATAATCGCCGGCATCCGCCCGAACGGCCACGGCGGCCGAGCGCTGGGCGGCGGTGGAGGTCGGATGAATGGAGATCGGAGCTCTGTCGTCCGAGGAGCGCGCGAGGCTGCTCAACGCGGCTCGGGACGTGGCGAGGCGGGCATACGCTCCCTACTCGGGCTTCGGGGTGGGAGCCGCGGTCCTGACCGAGACGGGTGGTCTGTATCAGGGCTGCAACGTGGAGAACGCCTCGTACGGGTTGACCATCTGCGCGGAGCGCGCGGCCATCGCCGCGGCGGTGGCCCGGGAAGGAGGCGCCACGGCCAGGATCAGGGCCATCGCCGTGGCGACCGAGCGGGGAGGCTCCGGGTCGCCTTGCGGGGCCTGCAGGCAGGTGATCCTCGAGCTCGGTCCGCGCGCGCACGTGCTCTTCCAGGATGGCGACCGTATGGAGGAGTGCCGGGCGGACGAGCTGTTGCCGAAGGGGTTCACCCTCGAGTGAGGCCGGAGAGCGGAGCACGCACGTCCGAGGATCGGCAGCAAGAATTGCAGTAATACCGCTTCTGAGAGGGGAGGGATTCCTCGAAAGCCGTCAGGGACGGGCGATTCGAGGGGGTGGGTGATGGGGCTCGAACCCACGACCTGTTGTTCCACAGACAACCGCTCTAACCAGCTGAGCTACACCCACCAGGCTCAGAAAAGTGTATCGAATGCCCGGGCCCGGCGTCAACTCGAGCCCTCGTGCGCGCCCGGCGAGACATGGCTGGGGTCATACGGATTCCGGGCGGTGGTGGTTTCTCGCCGTTTGTCTAAACGCCAATTGGGGATGACACGTAGGGCGGCAGCCCCGGATTGACAGGCTGATGCCCCCGGATTCCGTAGTACACGCTTTTCCCGGCTGCTGACCCGCCCGCGTCCATCGCGTCGGAACCGGTGAGCCGTGTGCCGCCTTGACAGCCCGAGATGCCTCGTCTATGCTTTGCCTGCCCCTTGGCGAACCCGGGGGCCAGTAGTACCGATACATCCGAGAGGAGAGGACGATGGCGCGGACGACTACGGCCCACAACCAGGCAGCAGCGCTCGTGGCTGCGGGTGCGGACGCGGCGTTCGTCGCTCTCGAGCCGGCAGGGTAACCTCGAAGGACCTCTCTCCGTTCCTCTGACCGCCGCAGTGTCGGCGACGCCCCTCTGCTGACCGCTCATCCTCGCAGCCCGCGAGCCTGCCCGAATAGCCTCGTCGTGTCTCGCGCGAGGCTCGAGAGAAGGTTACTGTGAGGAACATCAGCGGTTATCGCTTCTACCTCTTCATGGCGGGTGCGTCCGCCGTGTTCACGGCCATGATCTACACCGTGGTCGCGGTGTACTATGTCAGGACGGTCGGGATGAACCCTCTGCAGCTCGTGCTCGTCGGCACGGCGCTGGAGGTCGCGATCTTCCTGTTCGAGATACCGACGGGTGTGGTCGCCGATGTGTACAGCCGGAAGCTCTCTGTGATCCTCGGAGATTTCCTGCTCGGCACGTGCTTCGTCCTGGAGGGCCTCGTGCCGCTGTTCGCGACCATCCTGCTCGCGGAGGTGATACGAGGCGTAGGCGAGACGTTCATCAGCGGCGCCCTGCAGGCCTGGGTTGCCGACGAGGTAGGCGAGGAGCGCGTGCGCTACACCTTCCTGCGAGGCGGGCAGGTCCGCAGCGTCGGCGGTCTGCTCGGCATCTTCGTCGGGGTTGCGCTGGCGAGCTACCGGCTCAACCTGCCGGTGGCCGTCGGCGGGCTGCTCCTGATAGGGCTGTCCGTCTTCATGGCCTTCGCCATGCCCGAGACCGGCTTCCGTCCGGTGCCGCGCGAGGAACGCGACTCCTGGCGCAGATCGTTGCGGACGATGGGCCGCACTGCGCGGGACGGTGTGGGCCTGGTGCGAGGCCGCCCCCTGCTCGTGATGCTGATCGCCGTCGGCGTGGTCGCCGGCGCGCACAGCGAGGGGCTCGATCGCCTGTGGGAGGCGCACCTCCTCAAGGACTTCGCGTTCCCCCGACTGGGCGAGCTGAAGCCGGTCGTCTGGTTCGGGATCATCGGCGCTGCCGGCAGCATCCTGGGGCTTGTCGGCTCCGAGCTGGCCATCCGGCGGCTCCCCGCGAACGACCGTACCTCGGCGGCGCAGATACTGTTCGTGGTCACCGCGTTGCAGGTCGCCGGGGTCGTCGTCTTCGGCCTGGCGTCCAATTTCACGCTCGCGGTCTGCGCGCTCCTCGCCGAGGGCGCCATGGGGGCGGTGGGCGGTCCCATTTACGCCGCCTGGCTCAATCGGAACATCGAGCCCCGAGTGCGTGCGACCGTGCTCTCGCTGAATGGCCAGGCGGACTCGTTGGGGCAGCTGACGGGAGGGCCTGCCATCGGCGCGATCGGCACCGCGTTCGGGCTCCGCGCCGCGATCGTGGTCGCGGGCGCCATGCTATCCCCCGCGCTGCTGCTCTACTCGCGCGCGCTCCGGCGCGGCAGCCCGGAGCAGGTCCCCGCGGAGGTATCCGAGTCATAGATCAGTGAGAGTTCATAAGGAGGTACGACGATGAGGGGCTTACACGTCACCCGGACCACAGTCATCGGTCAACGCAGATCAGCACTTGCCGGGCGGCCGCATCGGCCGCCCGGCATATCACGAGGAACGATACATGTCCGAGAAGGAACCCATAACGCAGACAGCCCTCGACAGCGCGGTGGGCCGGGGGATGGTGTTCAGGAAGTCGCAGGGACGCTACAGCGTCAGCACCGACGATGGGACGGCGGAGTGCTCGATATCCAGCAGGTTACGCAAGTACCTGGAGTATCCCATAGCAGCTCCCTGGTCCATCAGGCCACACGTGGTCGCGGTTCACGACATCCGCGAAGTCGACCCGATAGCGGTCGGAGACATCGTCCGCTTCGTTGACGCGGGAGACGGCACCGGCGTGATCGTCGAGGTTCTGCCCAGGAAGAGCGAGCTCGCCCGGCGCGCGGCCGGGAAGAAGCCGCTCAAACAGGTCATCGTGGCGAACGTGGATCAGGTCGTGGTGGTGTTTGCCGCGGCGCAGCCCAAACCGAAGTGGGAGGCGCTGGACCGATACCTGGCGGTCGCGGAGGCGAGCGAGCTTCCGGCCGTAGTCTGCATCACGAAGCTGGACCTGGGCACCCGCAACGTCGAGAAGGAGGTGCAGGACTACCAGAGGATAGGGTACCGCGCGATCCTCACGAGCGCGATGACCGGGATGGGACTGGCGGAGCTCGGGCAGACGCTGCGTGGCCGCGTCTCGGTGCTCGCGGGGCCCTCGGGCGTGGGCAAGACGACGCTGCTCAACACGATCCAGCCGGGGCTGGGGCTCCGTGTGGCCGAGGTGAGTCGGAGCACCGGCAAGGGCAGGCACACCACGAGCCATCTGGAGATGTTCTCGCTCGACGACGGCGGCAGCGTGGTGGACCTGCCCGGCATGCGGGAGCTCGGGTTGTGGGACGTCGGGGGCGCCGACGTTGACGGGCTGTTTCCCGAGATGCGCCCGTACATCGGTCGCTGCCGCTTCGGTCTGGACTGCAGCCACACGCACGAGCCGGGGTGCGCGATCAAGGACGCGGTCGAGTCGGGCTCGATATCGGAGCGGCGGTATCGGAGCTGTCTGAGGATGAGGGAGAAGTCAGTGGATCCATAGCCGGAGAGCGGGTCCGGCAGACCCGCTCCCACCGCGATGTCTCCGGATCGCCGCTACAGGCCGGCGAACGCCTCGCGCAGAGTCTCGACGCTCCGCCTGATGCCCTCCTCCGGGTGGGCCTTGCCCTCGAACTCTATCGAGACGTAGCCCCGGAAGCCGCCGTCGCTGAGCATCCGGCCGATCCTCCGGTAGTCGAGGTTCGCGTCGTAGAACATCCCGCCGCCGAAGTACGTCTTCGCGTGGACCATCACCGCGTGGGGCAGGATGCGCCCCATCTCCGCGTACTGGTCCGGCCGGAAGTTGAAGTTGCCGGTGTCGAGCGCGACCTTGAGCCACGGCGAGCCCGTCTCCTCCAGGATGCGCAGCACCCCGTCCGCGGTGCCGGTGAGGCCCCAGTGGTTCTCCAGCGCGAGCACCACTCCCCTGCGCCCGGCGTAGTAGCTCGCGACCCTGAACGCGTCAGCCGTCCAGTCGAACGCGTCGTCCATCGAGTAGCCCTCCAGGGGCGGCTCCTCTCCGCTCGCGGCCATGAACTCCTGGAAGCTCCGGACGGTGCCCCACCGACCGCCGAAGGCGCGCACCGCGAACGCCCCGACCTCGCGGGCCACGTCCACCCACCTGGCGACCTTGTCTATCTCCTCCCACCTCTTCGCTGCGTCGGGGCTGACGAAGTTGTGGTGCGCCGATATCGAGGTGACCGCGATGCCGTTCCTCGCCGCATGCTGCTTGAGGGAGTACAGGTACGGCAGGTCGGTGTTCTCGAAGTGCACACCGAGCAGCTCGATCCCGTCAACTCCCAGCTCGGCGCACTTGTCTATCATCTGCTCGAAGCTGAGCCTCTCCTTGCCCTCAGGGCCCCAGCCGAAGCGGTGGAAGGAGTAGCTCGAGATGGCGATCTTGATGCTCACGGAACGACCTCTCTAGCTGGCTGCGATGGCTGTCGGGAGGCAGTATCCCAGAACCGGACACCCGCTTCAAGGCCGGCTCAGGAGGCGCTGACCCGCGGCGCCCCGATCTCGGCGCGCAGTGCCTCGATCTCCTCGGTCATCCCGTGGAGCGCCTCGGTGGCCTCCCTCATCCGCTCGTGCTCCGTGCGCACGAATCGGGTGTAGGGGGCAATCGCGTCGTTGATGCGCTCGATGGAGCGGTCCAGCTCGGAATCGAACTGGTGGCGGAGCACGTCGCCGAGCCTTCGGCGCAGGGCGTCGGTCTGCTCGCGGAACTGCACCCGGGCTCGCCGCCGCTTGCTCGGGATGATCGAGAGGCCGAGCACGGCCACTATCCCCGCGGCGAGTATGCCCGTGACGTCCATCGCCGCCGTCGTCGCCATCGCGATCACCGCGGCGCCGATGCCGACCGCGCCGACCTCGGCCATCACCGTCTGGGTGACGGCGCTCTGAAGCGACGCGGCTATCTGCTGGGACTCGGCCCTGCGGTCGTAGCCCTGCACCACCTGCGTCGCCGTCCGCCCCACGGAGTCGAGGAGCTGAGTCCGGTTGTACTCGAACCCCTCGCCCACATCGCCGATCAGGTGCTCGTCGTACCTCGCCTGACGCCTTCGATTGACGTAGTCAATGATCGCGCGCCACTGCTTGAGGTTGCGCTCCACCATCCAGTCCACCAGCTCCTGCATTCGGCGGTCTATGAGCTGGACGCTGTCGGCGACGACCTCCCGCTGGAAGCGCTCCTGTACCTGGCTCCGGCGCACCAGCTCGAACACGCGCGAGAGCTTGATGTTCTCCTCGAACCAGTCGTCGGCACGGTCGTTCATCCGGTGGATGACGTTGTCTATCTCCGCGAGGCGGCTCTCGAAGTCGCGGCGCATGTCCTCCCGATACGCCTCCAGCTGGGCCTCGATGTTCTGCGCCGTGCGGAAGTCCTGCTCGAGCAGACCCATTCGCTCGCTCGCCACCTGTCGGTACCGCTCGCAGATCTGGTTCGCCACGCCGAGCGGGCTCTCGAGCTTGAGCCTCACGCGCCCCTCCTCGTCGAGGAGGTCGGAGACGAACCTCTCGAGGGCGTCGAACCCGCTGGCCTGCCTCAGCGCGTCCCGCTCGATGGAGCTGTCGGTCGCGCGGGCGCGCTTCGCCGTGCGCGCGGACACGAGAAACACGGGCGGGGTGATGCCGAGCAGCGAGCGCACGCCCTGCTCGACGAACTCGCGGACGTTCTCGATCTCCTCCTGGCTCGTGAGCAGGTCCACCTTGTTCACCACGAGCACGATCTTCTTGCCCCAGTCGCGGATGATCTCCAGGTACTCGCGCTCGCTCTCGGTGTACGGGCGGTCGACCGACGTCACGAACAGCACGAGGTCCGAGCGGGGGACGAACCCCCGCGAGAGCTCCTCGTGGTGCCGGAGTATGGCGTTCGTGCCCGGTGTGTCCACGATCGCGACCTCTCGCAGGAAGGGCGAGGGATATCCGCGCTCCAGCACGCCGTCTCGCCGCTCGCGCTCGGTCGGCTGCTCGCTGTACCTGAGGATCGTGATCCGGTTGGTAGTCGGCGTGGGGCCCTCGACCGCGACCTCGGAGCCGAGCAGGGCGTTGATGAACGCCGACTTGCCGGAGTTGAACTCGCCCACGATCACGAGCAGGAAGAACTCGTCCAGGTCCTCCTGCTTCTGTCGCACGAGCTCGACGTCGGCGCCCGCGGCCTCGAACCTCCTGAGGAACGCCGCGAGCTCCTCCAGCAGGCTCCGCTCTCTTCGTACCAGCGTGCTGAGGCGCTCGTCGAGGATCTGCATTCGCTCCCCCTCGTCTGCCGGATTATATCAGAGGCTCGCACGCGTCCCTCGTCGCGAACGGGTATCAGCTCTCGGGGAAGAACTCCCGCTCAAGCATGAGACAGAGGGCGTGATATACGGGGAACTGGCGCTCCTGTATTCTCATCGTCTCGTCGTACGGCACACGGATCGTGACGTCGCACAGCTCCGCCATCCGCCCGCCCGTCCGGCCGGTGAGGCCGATGGTGCGCATGCCGAGCGCCCGCGCCGCCCGCAGCGCGTGCAGCACGTTCGTCGAGCCTCCGGAGGTGCTGATGCCCAGCAGGGCATCCCCCGCTCTGCCGTAGCCGTACACCTGCTGCGCGAACACCACGTCCGCGCCGATGTCGTTGGCGAGCGCGGTGAGCAGCGCCGTCTGGCTCGCGAGCGAGATCGTCGGAAGCGCTCCCTGGAGGCGGTCGGCTAGGTACTCCCCGTCGGCGCCGAACTGCGCCGCCAGTGCCGACCCGAGCTCCGGCGGCAGCCTGCGGGGCGACTTGAACCCCTTCATGAGCTCGCCGACGATGTGCTCGCTGTCCGCGGCGCTCCCGCCGTTGCCGCACACGAGCAGCTTGCCGCCGCCGCGGTACGCCTCCGCGATCAGCTCGAACGCGCGCCTCACGTCGGCCGCGCACCCCGCCAGCTCCGGGTACCGCTCGACGAGCTCCTCCAGCACGTCCGTCATACGCCCTCCTCCCACTCGATCGCGCTGGTCTCCGTGACCGGCCTGCCGGGATCGCGGGGCACGCGCAGCGTCTTGATCTCGCACGGCCCGAAGCCGACCTCGAACGTCCTGTCCAGCGGGGGGATTCGCACAGTAGCCCCGGTCGCCCGCCCGTGTGCCTCGTAGCACCTCACGATCAGGTCGTCCCCCTCCTCGGCCTTCTTGAGCGCGCCCAGCACCACGTTTCCGGGCTCAATCGAGAGGTAGGAGTCGCGCTGGGGAAGGGAGCCCTCGTGACACGACTCGGCCATGCAGACGGGGCGCTGGTTCAGCTCCGCCGCCAGCCGGACCGTCCCCGCCTCCCGCCACGTGCCCCCGTGGGGCACGATCGAGTACCGGAACGTCTGGACTCCCTGATCCACGAACTCGTAGTCCCGGTCCTCCTCGGGCACGTACGGCTCGTGGTGGGCGTAGATCGGGCTGCGGAGCACGGTGAGGGAGAGCGTGCTCCCGCTGACGTCGAAGCTGTACTTGCCGTCGTTCAGCACGCTCACGCCGTACTGTTCCTCTCCGACCCTGCCGGTCACGTCCACCCACGCCTGACCCGGCTCCTCCTCCCCGTTCGTGTCGCGCTCAATGAAGCCGTAGGGGATCTCGCAGGTGGCGACCGGATCGCTCACGCTCACCGGAAACCGCAGCTTGAGCATCCTGAACCTCTCCCGCCAGTCTACCGTCACGGCCACGTCTATCCGCTCGAGGTCGGGATACACCGTGAAGTCCTGCCGGAGCGCGGAGCTCCCGTACTCGCTCTCCACCCTCAGCACCGACTTGACCGGCCCATGCTCGAGGAGCCGCGCGCGGGTCCCCCTGAACTCACCCTCGACGTTGTCGTACCGGAACACGCCGTGGCTCCAGGTGTCGCTCTCGTCGCGCAGCACGACTCCGAGCGCGGCTTTGTCTCCGAACACCTCGACGCCGTGGCGCTTGTCGAGGAGGCGGGCTATGCAGCCAGACGCCGTGTCCACCTCGAGCCTGAAAGCGTCGCTCTCCAGCGTGGTGTCGGACGCCCCAACCGCGTGGGGTGGCTCCGGCTCGCCCCCGACCTCCGCCGCTCCCCGAGTCATCCGGTACGTCCTGTAGCCGAGCGGGGGTAGGTCCGCAGTGAACGAGATGCGGTTGCGCCAGCCCTCGACGCTCGCCCGGGAGGTCACGCGCTGGAAGGGCACCTCATCTCCCTCGTCGTCCACGAGCACGTCTCCCTCCTCGATCCGCCCGAACTCGAGCTCGACGTTGGCCCTCGAGGGCCAGGGGTGGGGGTTGAACACGACCACGGGCCGCGTGCCCTCCGCCTGCTCGATCCCAATGCTCCAGGAGATGGACTGTGCCGCGTAGTTCAGGCCGCGGTCGGCGATCGCGAGCGCCTCGCCGTACAGGTTGCGCGCGTCCTCGTAGGCCGGCCGGATGCTCGTGCCCGCGAGGATGTCGTGGAACTGGTTGAACAGCACGTCCTTCCACGCGAGCTCGAGGTCATCGGGATATGGCTGCCCGGTCACGAGCTCGGCGACCGCCGAGAGCTTCTCCGCCGCCACGAGCCTGTTCTCGGCGGTCCGGTTGAGCCTCTTCACGCCCGACTCGGCGGAGTAGCAGCCGCTCGCGTGGTGCTGCAGGTCGTCGCGCACCACCGGGAGGGAGAGCCCCTGGCGCGACACGCTCTCGAAGAAGCTCTCGGGGTCGCTCATGACGAGGGTCGGGTAGTCGGGGGACTCGTTCAGCGCACGGATGCTCTCGAGGTTCTCCCGCGTCGGCCCTCCGCCGTGGTTGCCCACGCCGTAGAAGCACATGCCCTCGGCGAGCGACGGGCGCAGCACCTCCGCGCACCGGCACACGTGCTCGGCGAGGTCTGGCTGCCAGGTGGCGTAGCCGTCCGGGATCCTGAACGCGAGCACGCGAGAGCCATCCGCCGACTCCCACCAGAACACGGGCCCGGGCAGCTCCTTCTCGTGCGGCCCCGGCCTCATGAACACGTAGGAGCGCATGCTGCTCTTCCGGAGGATCTGGGGCAGGTTGCCGTTGTGCCCGAAGCTGTCCACATTGTACCCGACGGTCGAGACGACGCCGAGCTTCTCCCTGAAGTACCGCTGTCCGTACAGCCCCTGCCTGACGAACGACTCGCCGCCCGGGACGTTGCAGTCGGGCTGGATCCACCAGCCGCCGACGATGCGCCAGCGCCCCTCGGACACGCGCTGCCGGATCTCGCGGAACATCCCGGGGTCGCTCCGCTCCACCCACTCGTAGATCGCGGCGGAGCTCGAGGTGAAGACGAAATCGGGGTACTCCCGCATCAGGCTCAGTACCGAGCGGAACGTCGCCTTCGCCTCCTGGAATCCCTCCTGCCAGCGCCACAGCCACACCGGGTCGAGGTGGGCGTTCCCGATCATGTGCAGCGTGACGTCCTTCGGTCGCCGCTCGGTCTCGGTCACTCGGACTCTCCCTCCAATCTCTCGAACCAGGATCACCAGCCGTCGAAGCCGGGCGCGGCTCCCCGCTCGACGCACTCGCACGCGTAGACGAACATCGCCGCGGACCACGACTGCCGGGGGAAGCCCATCGGGCGGCCGGACTGGCCGTGGAGCCACTCGTTGAACTCCCACTCTTCGGTCCGGCCGAGCCGGTTCATCTCCGCCAGCCTGCGCAGCTGCCGCTCGGCCTCCTCGTGCCTTCCCGCCTTCACGAGCGCGGCGACGTAAAATCCGCCGATGAACGGCCACGCTCCGCCGTTGTGGTAGTGGTGGGGCAGGTTCAGGTTGCGCACCCGGTAGTAGTCGCGCCAGTCCCTCTCGCCAGGCGCAATCACCGGGTACAGAGCGCGCACCGGATGGGGCAGGTCCAGCCCGCAGCCGGCCAGGTAGTCGAGTATCCTCGCGCTCTTCGCCTCGTCGGCGACGCCGAGCAGGATCGCGAGCAGGTTGCCGAGCGTGTCGAACCTGTCGGCGTAGTCGCGGAACGCCACGTAGGGCAGGTAGAACGGCCTCTCGACGAGCTCGGTCACGATCCGCTGGATTGGGTAGAGCCACTCGCGCCGCTCGCCCGCGATGCGGTCCAGGTCCTTCGGCTCCTCGGGGCCGACCCACAGCAGGGTGTTGATCTTCCTGCGCACGTCCGCCGCCGCCTCGTCATAGGGCTCGTGCGGCCTGTCGAGCTCGCGGGCGAGCTCCCCCATGCACCTCCAGGCCGCGTGGTACAGCACGTTGTCGTAGAGCACGTTGTACCGGTTCGCGAAGAGGTCCGCCCAGTCCATCGCCTCGTGGACCTCGAGCAGGCCGCACTCGTTCGAGTCCTGGTATCGCAGCCAGAGCATCGCCCGCTCGAGGCTCTCCCAGGCGGTCTCCAGCAGCTCGTGGTCGCGGGTGACGTAGTAGTTGAAGTAGTGGCCGACGGCGTACCACAGCGCGCCGTCCACGCAGCCCGCGTGGGTCGTGTCGAGCACGATCTCCCCCGCGCCGTCCAGGCTGCCGCCGTGCGCGACGAGCGCGGGGTCGGCCACGCCGGGGCGCCCGACGTTGTGCGGGATGTTGCCGAGCGGGCTCTGGTGCCTGCGCAGGGTCCCGAGCGAGCGGCGGTGGATCTCGCGTCCCAGGGGAGCTCGGCATAGGAGCAGGCCGAGGGAGCAGATCATGCTGTCGCGCGCCCACACCTGCTGGTAGGCGGCGTTCGAGCCCAGCAGCCCGAGCTCGCCGCCGTTGGCGAGCAGCACGGCCTCGGCGCGCTCGCGCCCCTCGAGGACCACGGGGTCGTCCTGACTTCCTCGACGCCTCCTGCGTGTCCCGCGCGGGAGGAATCTCAAGGTTCGTCCTCCAGTCTGTCGTAGCACTCGCGCAGGGGACGCTGGAGCGGCGCGTAGCCGAGCTCGAAGATCCGCTCGTAGGCTTGGTGCAGCTCGGGGTCGGGCCCTAGGCAGCGGCTGCCCACGCGTTGCCACCTCTCGAGGGCGGAGGGCCCGAGCTCGCCGCTGCCCAGGCC
>CADDYR010000043.1 GCA_902810765.1 Chloroflexota bacterium | reverse complement strand
ATCCCAACCCCGCCAGGCGTGAGTACAAACGAGTGCTGAGCCGGGGAGAGGTGCTGATAGATGCCAGGACGGGCCGGTACCTCGCCAGCTCCACAGATGAGCTGCCGTCGGACGAGACCGGCTCCTCCACACCTACACCCGTGCCGGGACAGGACACGCCAACGCCGTAGGGAGCGCTCACGGGTCTCGTAACAGCGGGTGGCGGCCGACGGAGTACGTGGCTGAACGACCTACTGTCTGGCCTGCAGGCTCCGCCGTTGCTCCCGGCTGCGCTGCCTCGGACGCCACGCTCGGGCGTACTCCGCGCCGAAGTACGAGCCGATCACCAGGAGCGCCGCGAGCCCCTGGCCGATCAGCCCCTCCAGGCTCCGGAAGAGCGCGAACCACACCCCCATCCAATCGGGTATCGGCAGCCCGACCGGAGTGGTCGTCACCCAGCCCGCCAGCTGCAGCTCCTGCACGCTCTCGCCGACCATCACGACGAGGACGGCGCCGAGCAGCACGCCCGTGAGCACGAGCATCTTCTTGTACGGCAGGTGCTGGTGCGCCATGAACGTCAGCACGGCGACGACGAGGGTGAGGCCCAGCCCGATCGCCGCGCCGTCGAGCACCGTCGCGGAGCCCGCCTGCAGCCGGAGGTTCTGCAGGAACAGGACCACCTCGAACCCCTCGCGGTAGATCGCGCTGAATCCGAGCAGGAGCAGGCCCAGGAACGCGGCCGAACGCCCCGTGTGTGCCCTCTCCACGATCTCGCGCCTCCGTCTGTTGTGGTGTGCGATCCACCCGGTCCAGTAGATCTTGTGGAAGAACCAGTTCATCACCACGAGCAGGACGGCTATCGCGAGCACGCCGGTGACGGCCTGGACGTACAGCTCGGGAGCGTTCACCGCGGAGATCACCGCCACCACGACGAACCAGGTGAGCACGGTGGCGAGGAACGCCAGCCCCGCCCCGAGCGCCACCGGCCGCCAGTACGCGCCCTTGCCACGCACCAGGCTCGCGGTGACCGCCGCGAGCACCAGGATGGCCTCCAGCCCCTCTCGAAAGACCAGAATGCCGCTGTTGAGCACCACCGCCGCGGGCGTGAGCCCCCGCCGCGAGGGATCCGGCACTCCCTGAGCCGTCAGCGCCTGCCAGAGCAGCGCGCCGACCACGAGCAGCGCGGCGAGCGCGATCAGGATGGCTCTGGGGTCGAACAGGCGGCGTAGCACGGTCTGGATCGGCATCCGGTCCTCCACTGAATTCGTAGCAGCTAATCCGACTGGTTAGTATAGCCTAATCCTCCAGATCGTGCCAGCGGCCCACCGGCCCTCCAGGCGTTGCGCCGCAGGGCTCGGTCTGGTACACTCTCCTCAGCACACGAACGCGGAGGTTTCGAGGGTTGGCAGGCTGATCACGGACGGTTGTGGCCGGGGCTCGCGACGAGGGAGCTCCTTTGGGCTGACCACGTTCCGCGGTTGGCGCTGCCAGCTTACGACGAACTGACCACCCACGAATACCGCCACGCCGTCCAGCCACGAGCGACTTGCCGCCCGTGGTTTTTCGTGCCTTCCGCGGGCGGCCTCGTATCCCCTCTGATACTCAGGAGGTTAGGGCCGTGTTGAGAGCAAGCTCCCTGAACAAGTCATACGCCGGCGAGACGGTGCTGAGAGACGTCTCGTTCGTCCTGAGCGACGGCGAGCGCGTCGGGCTCGTCGGACCGAACGGTGCGGGCAAGTCCACGCTGCTTCGACTGCTGGCCGGCCTCGAGAGCCCCGACTCCGGCAGCGTGTGGATTGATCCCTCCGACACCGTGGCCTATCTCCCGCAGTATCCGGACGAAGACCTCGGACTGACCGTACGCGAGGCGATGATGCGTGGCGCGGGCAACGCGCTCGAGCTCGAGCGCCGCATCTCCTGCCTCGAGCGCAGGATGCCCGAGGCGGGCCCGGAGGAGCTGGAGCCCCTGCTCGCGGAGTACGCCCGTGTCCGGGAGGAGTTCGAGCGCCTGGGAGGGTACGAGCTCGAGGCGCGGATCGAGGAGATCGTCTCGGGACTCGAGCTGGGCGCCTCGCTCGACTCTCCGGTGTCGGAGCTCTCGGGCGGAAACAAGACGAAGCTCTCGCTCGCGCGGCTGCTCGTCTCGGGCGCGAGCGTGCTGCTCCTCGACGAGCCGACGAACTACCTCGACCTGCCCGCGCTGCTCTGGCTCGAGAGGTTCGTGACGACCGGGATCCGCTCGTACGTGATCGTCTCCCACGACCGCCGCTTCCTCGACCGCACGGTGACGAGCGTGCTCGAGCTCGACGCGGAGAACCACACGCTCCGGGTCTGGCCGGGCAACTACACTGAATACTCCGAGGCGAAGCGGCGCGAGCGGGAGAGTCAGCTGCAGGCGTACCTCGACCAGCAGGCGGAGATCAGGCGGGTCGAGGAGGACATAAGGCGCACGAAGGAGCAGGCGCGGTCCACCGAGTCGCGCACGAAGGTGGACACCACGCGCCGCCTCGCGAAGAAAGTGGCGAAGAAGGCGAAGGCCAGGGAGCGGAGGCTGGAGAGGCAGCTGGAGGAGACCGCGGTCGAGAAGCCGCGGCGCGGATGGGGCCTCCACCTCGCGGACCTCGGCCGCGACCCGATCGAGGACAACCGCACCGTGCTCGACGTCCGAGAGCTCAGAGCCGGCTACGATGGTGACGAGGTTCTGCGCGACGTCTCGCTCATAGTGCGCGGCCGCGACCGGGTGGCGCTACTCGGGCCGAACGGCTCGGGCAAGAGCACGCTGCTCCGGTGCATCCTGGGCGAGGTCCCCTACGAGGGCTCGATCAGGACGGGCAGCGGCGTCAGGATCGGCTCGGTGTCGCAGGAAGGGCGAGAGCTTCCGCTCGACCGCACCGTGATCGAGGTGTTCCGCTCGCGCAACTCAATGTACGAGGACGAGGCGCGCACCTACCTGCACAGGTTCCTGTTCGCGGGCGAGGAGGTCCTCAAGCCCTTCGGGGAGCTCTCGTACGGGCAGAGGGCGAAGCTCGCGCTGGCGATGCTCGTGCTCTCGGACGCCAACTTCCTGCTGCTCGACGAGCCGACGAGTCACATGGACCCGCCCGCGCTCGAGGCGATGGAGGAGGCGCTCTCAGGGTACGTCGGCCCGATGATCCTGGTGTCCCACGACCGGTACTTCGTGGACGCCGTCGGCGTGAACCGCGTGCTGGTGCTGGAGAGGGGAGCCCTCAGGGAGGTCGAGGGACTCGAGGAGTACGAGGAGGAGGTGCTGGAGCGTGCTTGATACCGGACTCGACGGAAGGGTGGCGATCGTGACCGGCGGGAACCACGGGATCGGGGCGGCGACCGCGCGTGCCCTCGCCGCTCAGGGAGTGGCGGTGTTCATCACCTACCTGCGTTTCCCCCAGCCAGAGGATACGGCGGAGGCTTCGGAGCCCGGCGAGGCGATGTATCGCCGGCGGCAGGCGATGACCGCGGACGAGGTCGTGCAAAGCATCCGGGAGTCGGGCGGCAGGGCCGAGTCCTGGGAGGTGGACCTGTCCGACCCGGAGGTGATACCCGAGGTCTTCGACCGGGCCGAGGCGGCGTTCGGGCCGGTGGAGATACTCGTGAACAACGCCGCGCACTCGGAGTCCGACACCTTCGTGCCGTCCTCGCGCCTCTCGAGCGATGCGGGCGGTCACCCGGTCTACCGCACGCGTACGATCACTGCCGAGAGCCACGACGCCCACTTCGCGGTGAACGCGCGCGCCGTGGCGCTGATGATGGCGGAGCTCGCTCGCAGGCACGTCGGGAGGGGAGCGAGCTGGGGAAGGATCGTCAACCTGAGCACCGACGGCTCGCCCGGGTTCGCCGGGGAGGTGTGCTACGGCGCGAGCAAGTACGCGACCGAGAGCTACAGCCGGGCCGCGGCGAAGGAGTTGGGGCGCTACGGCATTACCGTGAACGTCGTATCGCCGGGGCCGACCCAGACCGGGTGGATAGCGCCCAAGTACGAGCAGGAGTGGGGGCGTGGCATCCCGATGGGGCGCGTGGGCCGGCCCGAGGACGTGGCGGACGCGATCGTCCTGCTCGTCTCGGAGCAGGCTCGGTGGATCACCGGACAGGTGATCTTCGTCGGCGGGGGCCACCGAATGGTGTAGGGGCCCCGGCCCGGCACTTGTGTGGGCCGCGCACTGGACACCTCGAAGCGGGACCTAGGTTTACGGGGAGCACGGGTATTCGCCGGGCGGCAGGATCAGCGCGTCTCCTGAGGTATCGTCTCAGGATCGAGTCCCAGCTCCCTGACCG
Source organism: Chloroflexota bacterium (assembly GCA_902810765.1). Classification (GTDB taxonomy): domain Bacteria; phylum Chloroflexota; class Chloroflexia; order Thermobaculales; family Thermobaculaceae; genus CADDYR01. The sequence continues at coordinate 16,426 of CADDYR010000043.1, read as the reverse complement.
CGGCGAGGGCGCGCTCGTAGTCGCGCTCGTCCACGGCGTTCGAGAGCAGGAACTCCGCCTTGCGCTCCGGAGAGTGCACCTCGACGGGCACCGCGACCGCGGGGCGCAGCAGGATCCCCTCCTCCGTGGGCTCCGCGATCACCAGAGATCCTTCCTCCAGTCCGTAGCGCCTGCGCAGCTCCGCCGGGATGACCACGGTGCCCCGCCTGCCTTTCCTCGTGCTGACAGCCATCGGCCCACCTCTTCAGATAATCAGAATATCTGAGCAATTGCACCACGCGGGCTGCACGACGGCTGCCGCAGCGCGCCAGGGCGGCCTGCGATATAGTTACGGTAGCAGCTCGAGAAGCGAGGTGATGCCGTATGACGCAGGCGACCGGGACCAGGACCTACCCGATCCGCGCCCCACGAGGCACGGAGATATCCTGCAGGGGCTGGCCGCAGGAGGCCGCGCTCCGGATGCTCATGAACAACCTCGATCCGGAGGTGGCGGAGCGTCCGGAGGAGCTCGTCGTGTACGGCGGGACGGGCAAGGCCGCGCGCAGCTGGGAGTGCTTCTGGGCGATTGTGGATGCGCTGCGGGCGCTCGAGGACGACGAGACGCTCCTCGTGCAGTCCGGCAAGCCCGTCGCGGTGTTCGGCACGCACGCCTGGGCTCCCCGCGTGCTGATCGCGAACTCCCTGCTCGTGCCCGAGTGGGCCACCTGGGAGACCTTCCACGAGCTCGAGGCCGCGGGGCTGACGATGTTCGGCCAGATGACCGCGGGCTCCTGGATCTACATCGGCACGCAGGGCATCCTGCAGGGCACGTACGAGACGTTCGCCTCGGTCGCCCAGCTGCGGTTCGGCGGCACGCTCCGAGGCCGCGTCTGCCTCACCGCCGGCCTCGGCGGGATGGGAGGCGCGCAGCCGCTCGCGATCACGATGAACGGCGGGGTCGCGCTGTGCGTCGAGGTGGACCCGAGCCGGATCGAGCGCAGGCTCGAGACCGGATACCTGGACGAGCGCGCGGACGGCCTCGATGACGCGCTCGCACGTGCGGACGCCGCGAGGCGCGAGGGCAGGGCGCTCTCGATAGGGGTGCAGGGTAACGCGGCGGATGTGTTCCCGGCGCTGCTCGAGCGAGGGTACTTGCCGGACGTCGTGACCGACCAGACCTCCGCGCACGACCCCCTCGGCGGCTACATACCCTCCGGCTACACGGTGGAGGGGGCTGCGGAGCTTCGGCGGAGCGATCCGGAGCGGTACGTCGAGGAGGCGCGGAGGGCGATTGCCCGGCACTGCGCCGCGATGGTGGGATTCAAGGAGCGCGGCGCGGAGGTGTTCGACTACGGGAACAACCTGAGGGGTGAGGCGAAGCTCGGCGGGTTCTCGAAGGCGTTCTCCTACCCCGGCTTCGTGCCCGCGTACATCCGCCCCCTCTTCTGCGTCGGCAGGGGACCCTTCCGCTGGGTCGCGCTCTCGGGCGATCCCGACGACATCGCCGCGACGGACGAGGCCATCCTCGAGCTCTTCCCCGACGACGAGCGACTGGGGCGGTGGATCCGTCAGGCGAGGGAGCGCGTGCGCTTCCAGGGCCTGCCGGCGAGGATCTGCTGGCTGGGCGCGGGAGAGCGCAACAGGGCGGGCGTGCGGTTCAACGAGCTGGTAGCGAACGGTACCGTGCGGGCCCCGATCGTGATCGGACGCGACCACCTGGACTCGGGCAGCGTCGCCTCGCCGTACCGTGAGACCGAGGCGATGAGGGACGGCAGCGACGCGATCGCCGACTGGCCGATACTGAACGCCCTGCTCAACACCTCGAGCGGCGCAACCTGGGTGGCGGTGCACCACGGAGGCGGTGTGGGCATCGGCAAGGCGATCCACGCCGGGGCGCAGGTGGTCGCCGACGGCACGGAGATCGCGGAGATGAGGCTCAGGCGCGTGCTCTCGAACGACCCCGGCATCGGGGTGGTGCGCCACGCGGACGCCGGTTACGACGAGGCGCGCGAGGCGGCGCTGAGGCTGGGGCTCAGGATGCCGATGCTGGACCGGTAGATGCCCCTCACCCTACTGCCCGACCTCGTGCTCGACTCGCGCGGCGCTCGGAGCGGCGTCGGGGTGACGCTCGAGGCAGGGCGCGTGATCGGTATCGGAGCGGCGAGCGAGGGCGAGCGTCTGCGGGGTGCCGCCCTCGCACCGGGTTTCGTGAACGCGCACAGCCACGCCTTCCAGCGCGCGCTTCGCGGCAGGGTCGAGCGGGTGGCGCCGGGACACGATCGGGGCGACTTCTGGACCTGGCGCGAGCAGATGTACGCACTCGCCGGGAGCCTGGAGCCGGACTCGATGCGCGAGATCGCCGAGCGCTGCTACCGCGAGATGCTCTCGGTCGGCTACACGAGCGTCGCGGAGTTCCACTACGTGCACCACAGGCCCGACGGAGACCTGTACGACGATCCGAACGCGATGGCGCGGGCGGTGATCGAGGCGGCGGAGGCCGCGGGCGTGCGGCTGCTCCTCCTGCCCACGGCGTACGCGCGCGGCGGGCTTGCTCGCTTTCGCGACCGGAGCCCGGAGGCGTTCCTGGAGCGCGTCGAGTCCCTCAGGGAGCAGGTTAGGGGGTGTCTCCTCGTCTCGGTAGGGCTCGCGCTCCACAGCGTCCGCGCCGTGCCCTCCGGCTGGCTTCGCCCCATCGCTGAGCACGCGCGGAGGGAGCACCTGCCGCTGCACGTGCACGCGTGCGAGCAGACCCGGGAGGCCGAGGAGTGTCTGGCGGAGCACGGCATCCGGCCGGTGGAGCTTCTCGCGGCGCACGGCGCGCTCGGCTCGAACACCATCGTCATTCACGCGACTCACGCATCAGAGCGCGAGCTCGACCTGATCGCCGAGGCGGGCGCGTGCGTGTGCGCCTGCCCCACGACGGAGGGGAACCTGGGCGACGGCTTCCTGCCCGCAGAGGGCATCCTCGCGCGCGGCATCCGGCTCTCGATAGGCTCCGACTCTCACGTGCGGCTGGACCCGTTCGAGGAGCTGCGGGAGATCGAGACGAACGCACGCAGGCTCGCCCGGCGCAGGAACGTGCTCGTCGCGGAGGGCGAGCAGTCGCCAGCGCCTTGGCTCCTGCGCGCGGGCTGGCAGAGGGACGGAATCCGCCCGGGCGAGCCTGCCGATCTCGTCGAGCTCGATCTATCGCATCCGTCGCTCGAGGGTGTGCCGCCCGAGCACCTGAGCGAGGCGCTCGTGTTCGGGTGCGGAGCCGGGGTCGTGTCGGCCGTCTGGGTGTCCGGCCGGCGGTATCTAGTATCGGACTAGGCAGAGACGCCTTGTGGCTACAAGCATAAGTCGAGACACATCGAAAGCAGGCAGTAGATCACTGCAGCGGCCTACTTTATGCAGGACCGGCCTACCGGCATCGGCTCGGGTTCACAAGCCGTATCTCGCTCTCCGCGGTGAATTGGCTGCACGAATATGGAGGCGAGGTGGTGAGGACTTGAACCCGCTTAATGGGAGGTCGAGCACAATTGAGGGCTTTTGGACAATCTGGACTCCTCGATGCCAAGAGCTGATCCAGGCGTTGTAGCCCCAGGAGTGCCAGATAGTTGGTGATGAGGCATCGGATCGAGGAGGCGCTGCGACCGCTGGTAGGACTGCCGATGCGGGACTCGGGAAGCGCTGCCAGCATGCAGTGGTTCCATTCGGTCCCGCCCAAGAGACGCCCTCTTGGGAGGGCACAAGAATCACCGTGAGCACGTACGCGCTGCACGTGCAGTGCCCCTGGCGAATAACGGGGCCGGGAGGGGTAGTCGTGGGATGGGCTGACAGGATGCTTGCGGCCGGTCCTGACCCCTTCAGGTGCTACGAGGATCCAGATTGGGAGAGGGCGGTGGGGAGGCGGCTGGATGCTGTGATGGAGGATCTGCTAGCGTCGCTACGAGATAGGCCACTCGTGGTCGAGTGGGTGGATGCGGATGAGGTGGGCAGTGTGCGGATCGGGATGAGCGGTGGGTACTCCCTCGAGCTCTTTCCCGACACATCCGCCGATCTTGAGCACTGCCGGCTGCTTCAGCCCGGCACCGGTCTGGAGCACTTTGTCGTGACAGGACACGGGATCGAGTCGTGAGGCAGCCTAAGTGCGCGGAACGTTGCTGCCTGGCAGTGGACCATGTCCGCCTTCACAGTGCCCAGTCATCGCTCAGAGGAGGTTCCCAAGTATGAGGAGTGAGTGGTACGTCGCGAAGCTGATGAAGCTGATAATGAAGTGTGAGGTCGGTGACAACGACAAAGGGTCTTGGACCTGCGAAGAGCAGGTACGGGTCATCCTCGCTGCCGAAGGTGACGAGGCGTACGACAAGGCGATCAGGCTGGGAGCGGCGGAGGAGATTGCGTACCAGAACGTCTATGGCGAGGAGGTCCGTTGTTCGTTCGTCGGCCTGGGGCAGCTCGAGGGACTCACGGACGAGACCATCGAGGATGGCACTGAGATAACCAGTCGTTTCATCGAGACTGATGACCCTTCAGCCCTGGTGCTGCCTCGGGAGAGGCTGAATGCCTTGTGGTGGAAGAGCAACCCTCACGGAACACAATTCATTAGCGTTAGCCTCTAAGAGCCCTGAGTCTGGGGTGTAGTTGATGATCGAGGACAGGTCGGAAGGGTCACTCACTACCAGACAGGCATGACCGATTGCTGGGCCAGCTGTACGAGAAGGTGCGTGGATCGGGCTGCGAGGAGCGGGTCTGGGAAGCCGTATCCCGAGGCGCTGCTTACACTGGGCAAGGAGTTGTGCTCCAGTCCCTCAAGGACGGCGAGCGAGTTCGAGTCGCTGACTGGGTGATGGGAGAATGTGAGCACGACGGCCACGAGGTTGATCTGCGGGACCTCTAGGAGAGATCGTGGGCGTATCCTTCGGGAACTTCATCTCCTGCATCCTCGAAAAGCTGGGCTACTTCGGTGGGGAGGAAACGAATGAGCGATATATTCTCATCCGGAACGAACGTCGTTGAGAGTGTTCAGGGAAGGTGGCAGATTGGGTACGTCACATAGCTTAGGAGACAAATACCGTCCCACGCGTGATGCCAGCACGTGTTCCCCTACATGGCCCACGGGGAGCCTCGCGATGCCGCTGCCAAGGGATATGAGCCCGTACCGCTGGCATTGGTCTCGTATGGCACTACGGTTGCGGTGGCGTTGATAGGCTATGCCAGCGATCTCAATTGTTCCGTGCCGGTGTCGTGCACTCTCTGTGGTCGGCAGCTGGCGGATGTGAGTAGACGTAACATACTCAGGGGATACGGGCCATCGCATCGTACGTGGGGCTGGTGTGCGATCCCAAGACATTCCGGCCGGTAGACCATTCAGGAGTGCGCTGGCTCGATACGGAGCGGGACTACCCTCTCGCGGCGGAGTTCTGGCCCCGAGAGATCGGGCTCTCGCTTCAGGACTGGCAGGACGCGCGCAATCAGGGGTACCGCTACTGCGCGATCGTCGAGGGTGGCAGGATCGTATCGCTCGGCGCCGTCTGGAAGTACTCGCGGGATCGCTGGGAGGTTGCGGCCATCAGGACGGCTCCGGAGTTCCGGGGACGCGGCTATGCGAAGCGGATCGTCTCCTTCGTCACGGAGCACATCCTCGCGAGCGGGCGCGTCCCGACCTGCACCGTGAGCGCAGAGAACGTCGCGATGATCCGTGTAGTGGAGAGTGTTGGCTTCCGTAAGGGATAGCGCCCGGCTGTCGATAATGGGGCGCTCTGTCATCCTGGGGCCGAGAGCCGAAGAATCCATCATCGGTAGGGGCGAGGCAAAGCCTTTCAGGTCCTTCGCCTTCGGCTCCGGATGACGGGAGTAGGCGACATCAGGATTAGGAACTGTGGGTAGCATCGAGCTGGCGGCGGGGTGGACGTCTGTCCGGATGCGGGAAGGAGGGGCGCTGTTGCGCGATTGCTACCGAGAGCATTTCCCCGAGCGACGCTTGCATGAGGTGCCGATTGGTGGTAGAAAGCATGCCGACGCGATCCTCACAGCGAGTCATGTTCCGGAGGCAACCCAATGGCGGCATCGCCCAGAAGCTCCGAGTTCGAAGTCTCGGACCGCAAGCTCAGACGTGAGCTTTCCCTGCAGCAGCTGTTCTTCATCTCGTTCGGCGCGATCATCGGCTCGGGCTGGCTGTTCGCCGTGCTCAAGGCGAACGCGGTGGCCGGCCCGGCGGTCGTGTTCGCGTGGGTTATAGCCGGCATACTCATCATCTTCGTCGCGCTCAACTACGCGGAGACCTCGTGCATGCTGCCGCGCAGCGGCGCGGTGGTGCGCTACCCGCACCTCAGCCACGGCGGCTTCCTGGGATTCATGGTGAGCTGGTCGTTCCTGGTAGCCACCGTGACCGTGCCCGCGATCGAGGCGGAGGCCGTGATCGAGTACGCCTCTTCGTACCTGCCGGGGCTTACGAAGGTCGCGAGCGTGTACGATGTGATCGCCGGAGCTCCCCAGAAGGTAAACGTGCTCACGGGCACGGGGATCATCCTCGCCGTGGCACTGATGGTGTTCTTCTTCCTGATCAACCTCTTCGGTGTGCGGTTCTTCGGACGCTTCAACCAGGTGATCACCTGGTGGAAGTTCATCATCCCAGTGATCACGTTCATCCTGCTCTTCTTCCTCTTCAAGGGCTCCAACTTCACCAGCTACGGCGGCTTCGCACCCCTGGGCTGGAGCAACGTCTTCCTCGCGATCGCCACCTCGGGCATCGTGTTCGCCTACCTCGGGTTCCGGCAGGGGCTCGACTTCGGGGGCGAGGCGAAGAACCCGCAGCGCGACATCCCGCTCGCCACGGTGCTCTCCGTCGCCGCGGCCGGTACGATCTACATCCTGCTCCAGATAGGCTTCACCGGAGCGATCGACTGGGCGAAGGTTGGAATACATCCGGGCAACTGGCTGGGGCTTGCTGGAAGCAACTGGGCGAACGCGCCCCTGCGCGAGGCCCTCGGAACCTCCGGCATCGGGGCGCTCGCCGCGTTCTCGTACGTGCTGCTGTTCGACTCGTTCGTGTCGCCGAGCGGCACCGGCTGGATCTACATAGGCGCCGCGACGAGGGTGTTCTACGGGATGGGCATGCACGGCGACCTGCCGCGCCCGTTCACGTGGGTGAGCGAGCGGTTCCGTATTCCCTGGGTCGCGCTCATAGCCGCGCTGGTCGTGGGATGCCTGTTCTTCGCGCCTCTGCCGAGCTGGTATCTGCTCGTGAACTTCATATCCTCCGCCACCGCGCTCACGTTCATAATGGGCGGGCTGCAGGTGACGGTGATGCGCCGCACTGCGCGCAACCTGCCGCGCCCGTTCGTCCTGCCTGCGGCGTGGCTGTTCGCCCCGCTCGGGTTCCTGGCAGCGACGATGATCATGTACTGGTCGGGCTTCGGCACGCTCACCCGCGTCATCGCCGCGGTGTTCATCGGCCTGTGCCTGTACACTTGGTTCCACGCCCGGAACGAGGGGTGGATGCGACAGGGTCCGGCGCTCGCGCTCGGCCTCGCGTTCCTCGTCGTGTTCTTCGTGACGCAATACTTCGGGCCGATCAACAAGAACACCCTGCCCTTCGTGCTCTTCTGGGCGCTGATCAGCGCGGAGATAGTGGCGTACGCGCTCGCCGCCTACTTCCTGTCGAACGCGGAGGGACGCAGGGCGGTGAACGCGGGCTGGTGGTTCCTCTTCCTCACGCTCGGCCTGTACCTGCTCTCGTACTTCGGGGCGTACAGCGTCTTCAAGCACGCGCCGATACCGTTCCCGTGGGACAACCTGATCGCGATCGCCATCGGGCTGGTCGCCTACTACTGGGGCGTGGCGAGCGGGTACCAGACTGAGGAGATGCGGCGGATAGACGAGTCCGGCACGGGCATAGTCCCCGAGGAGGGGCCGGAGCTGAACCTGCCGAAGGAGGGCTGATCACAGCAGCCGCGAAAGCAGATAGCCCAGCAGGGCGATCGCGGCCAGCAGGAGGGCCGCTCCGGGCACCAGCTCGGCGGCCCACGCGCTCGTGCCGAGCTTCCAAGCACTCTGGCTCGAGGGGGAGCCCAGACGCACCCGATGTCTCGCGCCGGGGTGGTCCCGCGGACTGGTGCCGACGTAGCGATACGTGCGGCCCCTGAACCTGCCGGGATCGGGCACGTCCGGGGCGGCCACGAACCTGCCCTCGCACTCGTGGCTGCCCCGGGCTGTGGTCCAACAGCGGGTGAGCACGAGCTCTCCCGGGTACCCAGCCCTGCCACTGCTCAGCAGCAGGCCGGTCGCGCCGCCGACGGTGAGCAGCAGCCCCATGCACCCACCGGCGAGCGCGACCACGGCCAGAGCGACGAGGCTTCCCCTGCCCACCTCCCGGGAGTCTCGCCAGCTCACGGGCTCGCGTCCCCTCCCGCGCAGGCATTGAGCGCCTCGCGCAGCCTTCTCACCGGCCCCGCCAGGCCGTGTCGCGCCGCGAGCGCGTCGAGCCTGTCGTCGTCCCGCACCCCGCGCAGCACGCGCACGTCGACGTCCGAGCGCACCGGCACGAGCCACCTCATCGCCTCGATGTATGGCTCCGCCTCCCGGATGGCTCCGACCGCCCTCGGGTGACGCGCGAGCAGGCCCTCCGGAGGATCCAGGCGGGCGTCGGCGAGCAGGGCATCCAGCGAATCGTAGGCGCTCACAAGCGCGCACGCCGTCTTCTCCCCAACGCCCCTTACTCCTGGCAGGCCGTCCGAGGGGTCACCGCGCAGGATCGCGAACTCGACGTAGCGGGACGCCTCGACGCCGTACTTCGCCCTCACCGCCCGCTCGTCGAAGACCGCCAGCTCCGACACGCCCTTCACAGTGAACAGGACGCTGACCGACGGGTCGCGGACGAGCTGGAGCAGGTCCCTGTCGCCGGTGACGACCTCTATCCGGTCGTCGGCATTCGCCCGAGAGCAGAGCGCGCCGAGGGCGTCGTCGGCCTCCCAGCCCTCCGCCTCGGCCTGTGGCTGGCCGAGCGCGCTGAGCACCTCCCGCAACACGTCGAACTGCTTGGGCAGCCCCTCTGGATCGGGAGGGCGCGCGGCCTTGTACCCCGGCCACCGCTCCACCCGACGTGCCGGGCGCCAGTCGTGATCGTAGACGTGCACCACCTCGTCTGGAGAGCGGCTCGAGATCAGACGTGCGGTCATGTCGAGATATCCGTGCACGGCGTTCACGGGGCTGCCGTCGGGATCGCGTATGGTCCTCGGGAGCGCGAAGTACGCCCTGTACATCAGGCTCGAGGTGTCGAGCAACAGCCGATGGCTCACTTTCCCTCCCTACAGTGCTACGAAGCGGGCGTGCATCACCTCGACGCGCCCGACGCGCTTCGCCGTCGCGAGCGAGGGCGCGTTCGCGGGGTCAATGGCCCCATGGACGACCTCGTGGTCCCCCGACGGGAGCCTCTCCATGCAGCCTGACCCTCTATGCCAGAAATTTGCTACAGGATAGGCGGTCGAAACAAACAATGCAAGAATCGAGTGAACCTGAGATCTCTATATAGAGCCTGATGTACTAAGCGAGATGGCTGAAGGCCGGTTCAGCTATGGCGAAGCCTTACGGTTCTAAGCGGGTGGTTCCGGAGAGACGGTCGAAGTCGTGGTCGTAGCGGACTATGTACTCTGTTGCTGGGGACGATAGATCGGGATGATCCTGCAGCAGGTGGCGCAGCAGGACGTTGGTATCAAGGAAAGGAAGAGAGCACCTATCCTTCCAAACGTCGCTTCGCAGCCGCCCGCAGTTCCTCGGCCGAGAGGGGTGACCGGTTGGTCTTGAACGTGCCTGCTGTACGCTCGGCGATGCTGCCGGCCCGGGCTTACCATACGCCGTGGCATGGCAAGGTGCGAGCGAATACAACCTTCGCGTTCGATGGAGGCTTGACAGCGGGAGGAGGTCGGATTACAATCCAAGTAACCACTCAAGTCTCTCTTTGGCACCAAGGCGACCTATCCTGGCGGGCGACCCTTCATATCCACCTTTTGGTCCGTGAGGAGGTCTGTATGTGCACTAACGTGTGATACGGTAGGTTTCCCTTCCTTCTCTTCACGATTCTATACCTCTGTCGCCGTCAGCTCTTTCGAGCCGGGCGTGAGCAGTCATTGTGGCATTAGTTACAGTTGTGCCCTATACGGTCACAATGGGAAGGTGCACGGGCCTATCGGCCTCATGACTGTCTATGCGCGATGACAGTGGTTAGCACGATAGGGATGCGCGCAAAGGAGAGAAGGTACCATGCTGAGGACTAAGCAGGGAGTCACAGAGGCTTTGCTCGAACTGAGCGGAATTCGAGTCCGGCGTGCGGGCCTCATCTTCGGACTCGCTCTGGCGCTCGTGTTGTTCATGGTGGGGTCGGCCATGGCGGAGGGAAGCTGGACTTCGTATCTTACTGGTGCGAGGGTGGGCTTCTCCTCCCGAAGCTGGTACGACCATCACAACGATAGTGCCAGCACGATCACTACATTCAAGAACTGCCGGGACGAGATCCGCACCTACAACAACGACAGCGCCACCCTGCACCTCTACCGTGAGATATCTCACTGGCCCGATCATGACTACGGCGGGAAGACTTTCGCCTGCTATACACAGGGATCTGCCAACTGGGGCGAGATCAAGGACGTGGGCTCCTTCCACTGGACCATCACGGCTATCACTAAGATAACCGACAACTGGAATAGCCTGACCGTCCCGAACCCAGACGTGATACAGAAGTACTGAGTTGGTCGGCACTGGTTCACGCTGATAGATCTATGTGGCGCTCAGGAGCGTAAGGATGGGCTCTCTTCACTCCGGAGCGCCACCCCACTCATAGACGGCGAGGGTGGTTATGTCTCTTTCATTCGAGCGGGTAAGCTTTCGATATCGTAGAGCCTCGCAAGCAGTGTTTGTGGACTTCTTCTGGAAGATACCGAATGGCAGAACCGTCCTGCTTGGCCCTAACGGGGCAGGCAAGTCCACTCTGTTGGCCCTCGGGGCAGACATGTTACGTCCGGACAAAGGAATCGTCTCCTATCGTACCTTGCAGACCACGAGGCGCTCCGATCGCGCTGCCTATCGCCGCGCCGTCGGATGGATGCCTCAGCAGGTGCGAGCTGTGCCCGGCCTCACGGCCCGTGAGCAGGTTGCATATGCTGGCTGGCTGAAGGGATTGAGCAGAAGCCGATCTTGGTTGGCAGCAGCGCGCGCCCTGGACAGGGTTGGGCTGTCCGAGCTTGCAGGCCGCAAGACCTCATCTTTATCCGGAGGGCAGCTGCGCAGGGTCGGGCTCGCCCAGGCACTCGTACACGAGGCGGAAGTGCTGCTGCTCGATGAACCGACAGCCGGACTCGATCCCGCACAACGGGCGCGGTTCCGGGAGATCCTGGCCGAGCTTCCCGACGAGCTGCCTGTCGTGGTCTCGACCCACCAGGTTGACGATCTCTCCGAGCTGTTCGACATCGTTGCCGTAATCGAGAACGGAACTATCAGGTTCGAGGGAGAGGTATCGGTATTCATGGACCTCGCCCCGCAGGGTGTGACCGAGCGTCGGGCCGAGGCTGCTTACACCAGCATCATTCCGAGGGAGCGCTGATGCCTCTCAAGTCTATTCTCCGCATCTCCTCGGCGGTGTGGGTCGCGCCGATTCTGATCCCGATCGTGCTCTACTACGCCAGCAGCTACCCGCCCGCAACGTTCGAGCCCTACACGCTGGCGCTCTCGGCGGCGGGAGAGTTCACGGTGGCGATAGCGGTGCCTGTTTGCGCGGCCTGTGCCGCCTGGGAAGCCGGGAGGCTGCGCCGGGCCGGATGGTACCCGCTGCCCCACGTGCGCTCTCCTCTGGCGATAGCCCTCTCGGCTCTCGCACCGGTCGTGGCGTTAGGATGGCTGTCCATCACGATCGCCGTCCTCTACAGATTGTTGGGGGCGGGGCTCGTGGCCGTGCCGGACCTGCGGATACTGGCCGTGGCCTTCGTCCTCTTCGTTGCTCATTCTCTGCTCGGTTTCGCTATAGGCGTGAGACTTCCACCTGTCGTGTCCGTGCCATCGGTCCTCGTCGTGATATGGTGCTGGATGGCCCTGCCGCCCGCGCTCGAGCCTCTGTGGATTCGGCACCTGACCGGGGATCTCTCCGCGTGCTGCGACCTGTCCTCGGACCTCGCCCCCCGTGCCGTGGCCGGCTCTGTCATCGTGGCCGCAGGGCTTGGGGTCTCCGCAGTTCTTCTCGTGAGGCAGCGCCTCGATCTCCTCCGGTTTGCGCTGGCGGTAGCATCGGTACTGGTTGCGTTCGGTCTGGGAACGCGCGTAGTCTATGGCATGGGGCCTTATCCAGCGGTCCCTCGGAGCCCATCAGCGCTCGTGTGCTCATCCGGAGTACCCCGCGTGTGCATATGGCCGGAGCATCGCGAACGCCTGAAGCAGGCCGAGCGAATAATCGGCGAGGTGATCCAGAGGTGGAGAGTGCACGGCATTCGCGCCCCCAGAGAATTCAGCGAGCAGAGCCCTGACCAACTTCCATCTGGTACGGGCAGCTTCATGATCACATCGGAGTCGCGGCCGGGAGACATCGTTGACACACTGGCGTACGGGATGCTGCCGCCCTATCCCGCATGTGCATTAGCCGATACTTCTTATTACACGGGCCAGGCTGCCCGGGACAACGCTTACGCCTGGTTAGCCTACACCGCGGGTGTGTCGCGCGACAGGATCGCCAGCGAGATCAGCCCGGGTGCTCTGCACACGATCGAGATGGTGAGGGCTATGCCTCGGGATAGTCAGCTTGCCTGGCTGCACAGGAATCTGGCCCACTCTTTGGATTGTGGAGCCCCTCCGCGTCTAGGGTCCGGCGGGTGAAGCTGTGGCTGCGGGTGCGCCGCTCGGCTACGTGTGCGGCCACGGCACTGGGGGTTGCGGCGGCACTGTTCCTGATCAGCAACCTGTATCTACCGCTACCTAATCTATTCGGAGGAGCAGGGCTACGGGTACCCGTAGCCCTGCTCCTGCCGCTTGCTGTGGCCATAGTCGTGGCCTGGGGGCTCACGACGGGAGAGCCGCTCCTCGAGGCGGTTGCCAGCCGACCGCTCCTTGCCATGGATGCCCTGTACGCGGTGAGTGCAGCTGCATTCACGCTCTTGGTGTGCGCTCTGGTCCAAGAGATGGGGCGGAATGGCCTCGCGCTCGCCGCAGGCCGCAACGCCCTGGGTTACGTTGGGCTTGCTCTCATCGGGCGCTGGCTGCTGGGGAGTCAGGCAGGAGCACTGCTGCCGACCGGTCTCACGTTCATCGTGTCGTGGGTCGGATATGGTGCGGGCAGGCACCCCCATTGGTGGGCCTGGCAGCTGCACACCACGGCTGATCTGATATCCTGGGTCGTTGCGCTGTGGTTGCTGACCACCGGTGCCGCCGTCTCGCTCGTGCGCGCTAGATACGTCGACGGAGAGAGCTGAAATCGCAGGGGAGGGTGCGAGGCGCGCAGGCTTGGACAAGCGACGCGTGCTGCTGGGTATCTGCCGAGCAATACCCTCACAGCTTCAGGAGGCCAGTATGAGCATCGTCCGTCAGGTTCCGCCGGACTACCTGGATTACTCCGGGCGTGATGACGCGCTCGCCGGCGGCGTGAGGCTTATCCCGATCCGGACGCCCAGGGGCGTCTTCCGCGTCTGGACGAAGCGGGTCGGCAATCGTCGGAGCATGAAGGTGCTGCTCCTGCACGGCGGCCCCGGCTCCACGCACGAATACCTCGAAGCCTTCGACAGCTACTTCCCCGCGGCCGGAATCGAGTACTACTACTACGACCAGCTCGGCTCGTTCTACAGCGATCAGCCGGAGGAGCCCGACCTCTGGGAGGTGCCGCGCTTCGTGGACGAGGTGGAGCAGGTCAGGCGGGCGCTCGGGCTGGACCGCGAGAGCTTCTATCTCTACGGTCAGTCCTGGGGCGGCATACTCGCGCTCGAGTACGCCCTCGAGTACCAGCAGCACCTAAAGGGCCTGATCATCTCGAACATGATGGCCAGCATTCCCCAGTACAACGCATACGCCCAGGAGGTGCTGATGCCGGGCATGGATCAGGAGGCGCTGGCGGAGATCAAGGGGTACGAGGCGTCGGGAGACTACGAGAACCCGCGCTACACGGAGCTGCTGATGGAGCACCACTACGTGCACCACGTGCTCAGGATGCCGGCGGACGAGTGGCCCGACCCCGTGAAGCGGGGCTTCGCGCACATCAACCCGGCGATCTACGTGCCGATGCAGGGACCGAGCGAGCTCGGCGCGAGCGGGAAGCTCGCGGAGTGGGACCGCACGCGCGACCTGGGGCGGATCGAGGTGCCGACCCTGGTGATCGGCGCACGCTACGACACGATGGACCCGGCCCACATGGAGTGGATGGCGAGCGCCGTGCGGCGCGGGCGCTACCTGCACTGTCCGAACGGCAGCCACCTGGCGATGTACGACGATCAGGAAGCCTACTTCCGCGGCCTCGTCGAGTTCGTCCACGACGTGGACTCCGGCCGCTTCTAGCTGATCCCTGCGAGCCGGGTGGTCGGCGATTCCGGTGCGGGCGCGCCGGACCCGAGAGGCTGCGGGGTGATACCGAGTCCGGTGATGAGCGTGTCGTTCTTGGGCAGCTCTCGACCCGTCATTCTGGGGAAGAAGAATCTATCACACGTCTGGTGCAAGGTAGAGCCTTTCAGATCCTTCGGAGTTTACCCCTTCGCTCCCGCTCAGGGCAGGCTCTCGAGCCCTTCGCTTCGCTCGAGGGTAAACTACGCGAAGGGCTCGGGATGACGGGCGTGGGTGGCATCGGGATGGCCTGTATGGGGGGTATACCCGGGATTCGTACGGCAAATTCGCTGTACGTCCGCCGATTTCGCATCGGTGCTTGACACGGGCCACGGAATCCTGGTATGTTCTAAGCGTAGTTACCAAGCGACACCGCAAATGCCGCTTAGGGTGAGGGAGGTGATGCCAATGGGATTAGATAGTCCTATGGGCGTCACCGCTGGTAGCTTCTAAGTTACTCGCTGGTGACCCCCACCAACGGGCCGGGAGTACGCTCCCGGCCCATTTTTGTTGCCCCAGACACCTGTGCGCGACCCGCCGGATTCAGTATCATTGTCTGTGAGCTCGGGAGGACGGGAGCCACGCGATGCTTGCAGAGCTTCAGATCGCGGACTTCGCGATCATCAACAGGCTGACGCTGCAACTCCACGAGAAGTTCAACGTGTTCACCGGCGAGACCGGCGCGGGCAAGAGCATCATCATTGACGCGCTCGGCGTCGTGCTGGGCGACCGCGCCTCGCCCGACCTCGTGCGCGCCGGCGCCAGCACGGCCCGAGTCCAGGCCCTGTTCCAGCTCGACGCCGCCGCTGCCCGCAGGCTCGCGCCCGTCCTCGAGCAGTACGGCATCGAGCCGTCGGAGGACCTCATTCTGACGCGCGAGATCAACGCGAACGGCCGCTCCACTGCCCGAGCGAACGGGGTGCTCGTGCCCGTCTCCGCGCTCCGCGAGATCGGCGAGGGCCTCGTGGACATCACCGGCCAGAGCGAGCACCTGTCCCTCCTGCGCCCCTCCGCCCAGCTCGACGTGCTCGACCAGTACGCGCACAGCCTGGAGCTCAGGGACGAGGTCTCCGGCCTGTACCGCAGGATGCGGCAGCTCGAGGACGAGATCTCCTCCCTCGTGCGCGACAGGCAGGAGGCGGAGCGCAGGGCCGACATGCTCCGGTACCAGATCGAGGATATAGAGTCGGTCGGCCTCCAGCCCGGCGAGGACGAGGAGCTCGCGCAGCAGCGGAACCTGCTCTCGAACGCCGAGAGGCTCTCCGTGCTCGCGGATACCGCCTACAACGCGACGTACGGCAGGGAGTTCTCCGCTCTCGACCTGCTCAGGGAGGCCGAGACGGCGCTCGACGAGCTCGTAGGGATAGATCCCTCGCTGCGGAGCAGCCTCGAGATGCTGCAGGAGGCGGCGGTGGACGTCGAGGAGGCCGCGCTCGCGGTCCGGCGCTACCGAGACTCGATGGAGTACGACCCCGAGGCGCTCGCGCAGGTAGAGGAGCGCCTCGACCAGATCAACCGCCTCAAGCGCAAGTACGGCTCGACGGTCCAGGAGGTGCTGGCGTACCTCGAGCAATCCCGCGAGGAGCTGGACTCGATCGAGCACGGCGAGGAGCGGACGCTGGGGCTTCGGGATGAGCTGGAGGGAGTGAGGTCGCGCCTCTCCGAGCGGGCCGCGGAGCTGTCGCGCGTGCGGCGCGCTGCGGCGCGGGAGCTCGGCGAGAGGATCGAGCGGGCGCTGGAGGACCTGCTGATGGCCCGCGCGCGGGTCGAGATCGAGGTCGCGCCCAAAGCCCCCGAGGCTGGAGCCACGCTGACGATCGAGGGCCGCGAGGTGGGGGTGGACTCGACGGGAAGCGACCGGGTGGAGATACTGCTCGCCGCGAACCCCGGCGAGCCCCTGAGG
>CADDYR010000042.1 GCA_902810765.1 Chloroflexota bacterium | reverse complement strand
ACATCCTCCCCTCCCCCGCGCGGGTCGCCGCGAGGTTCGTCTCGGCGCTGCGCGATGGCACCTGGTGGCGGCACACGAGCGTGACGCTCTCCGAGAGCCTGCTGGGCTTCGCGCTGGGGTTCGTCGTCGCGGTCGTCCTCGGCTACCTGCTCGCGCGGTCCCGGGTGCTGGAGCGGGCGCTCAGCCCCTACATCGCCGCGAGCCAGTCGCTCCCGGTGGTCGTGCTCGCGCCGTTCGTCGCGCTCTTCTTCGGCTACGAGGGGCTGCTCCCGAAGGTGCTCGTGTGCGCACTGATCGTGTTCTTCCCGATCCTCGTGAACACGCTCGTGGGCGTGCGCAACGTGCCGAAGGACCTCAGAGAGGTGGCGCTCGTGTACGGGGCGAACCTGTGGCAGACGATCTGGATGGTCGAGCTTCCGCTCGCGCTGCCCGTGCTCCTGGGGGGCGTCCGGCTCGGGCTGACGCTCTCGATCACGGGCGCGGTCGTGGCCGAGTTCCTCGGGGCCGACACCGGGCTCGGCGTGCTGATCAACATCGCGAACGGCATGTCCGACACTCCCCTGATGTTCGTCGCGCTGTTCACGCTCGTCGCGATGGCCGCGACCTTTTACTCGTTGGCTGCAGCGCTCGACCGGATATTTCTGGGCTGGCAGGACAGGTAGGGAGGACAGGCAGAGATTGAACAGGCAACCCCGCGTCATCGCGGCACTCATCGCGATCTCGATCCTGCTTGCGGCCTGCGGGGCCGCGGGCGGCGGATCGGCCGGTGGCACGCCGGGCACCAGCGAGCTCAAGAAGGTCACGCTCGACATGGGCTACGTGCCGAACGTGCAGTTCGCGCCGTTCTACCTCGCCGCCCGGCGTGGCTACTACAGGCAGGCCGGGCTGGACGTCCACTTCAAGCACGGCATCGAGTCGAACATGGTCAAGCTCATCGCCACGGGCAAGGAGGACTTCGGCATCGTCAGCGGCGATGAGATGCTCACCGCGCGGTCCCAGGGCATGCCGCTCGTGTACGTGGGCGCGTGGTATCAGAAGTACCCGGTCGTGCTGATCACCAGGAAGTCCGAGGGGATCACGAGCGTGCGGCAGCTCAAGGGCAGGACGATCGGAGTGCCGGGGCTGTACGGCTCGACCTATCTGGGCCTGAAGGCGCTGCTGTACTCGGCGGGGATGACCGAGCAGGACGTGAGCATCAGGCCGATAGGCTTCACGCAGGTGCAGGCGCTGCAGCGGGGGCAGGTGGACGCGGTGATGGGCTACGCGAACAACGAGCCACTCCAGCTCGAGCGCATCGGCGTGCGGGTCAACACGATCCCCGTGTGGCAGCACACCAACCTGATCTCGAACGGTATAGTCACGAACGAGAAGACCCTGCGTGAGCACCCGGACGAGGTGCGGGCTCTCGTCGAGGCCACGATGAAGGGCGTGCGCGACACTACCCGGGAGCCGGACGCGGCGTTTGAGGCGACGCTGAAGTACGTGTCCGAGGCCGCGCAGAACCGGAAGGCGCAGATGCAGGTGCTGAGGGCGACGATCCCGCTCTGGCAGAGCAAGGCGACTCAGGAGCACGGCTTGGGCTACAGCGATCCCGACGGCTGGAGGTACACGCGCGACTTCCTCGAGAGGGCCGGGCTCTTGAAGCAGGACCTCGACCTGAAGACGGCCTACACCAACCGATTCGTCCTGAAGACCGCCGCGGGCCGGTGATCCGAGGTGTCGGGGGACGAGTGGCGCGAGGACAGCCCTGTGTGAGCTGGCCGAAGGGACGGACTCAGCGAAGAGCCCACTCCCGAGCTTGTCGAAGGTGATGCAGACTCCACGGAGAGCCTGCCCATCCTGTCATCCTGAATCCTTCGCTTCGCTCGAGGATAAACTCCGCGAAGGATCTGGAGGGAGAACGCCCCGAAGATCTGTAGGGATTCTTCGGCCCTGCGGCCCTCAGAATGACAAGGGTAGAGTGGCGTCTCAGAATGACGGGCAATGGTGGGGGCTCGGTAACGACAGGTGGAAGGCCGATAGGGTGGACAGGGGGTAGTGGGGCGTCGGATTGACACATAGTGGCGGCCTTGGGGCGACGGCCGGTGGGGTCACCGTGATGAGGTAGCAGCAGCCGGGTGCCCGATCACTCTCTCACGTACTCGTCGAGCAGGCGCTTGAGCGCCGCGCGCTCCGTCGCGAGGATCTCCGGACGCACGAGCACCAGCACGTCCAGGTCGCTGTCCCGGCTGGCCCTTCCCCGGGTCGGGGACGCGAGCAGCAGCACCGCCTCGACCTCGGGCAGCTTCGAGTAGTGCTCGGTTATCGCCTCCGCGGCGCGCTCGTGCTCGGGAGTCGGGTAGGACGGCGTGGGGCGCATCTTCCCTCCTGCTCCGACACAGCCGCACAGGGGTGAATTCTATCAGAGCGGGCAACCGCCCTGCCTCACACCCACTGCGAGTACCTCCGCCACAGCTCGCGAGCGATCCCTGCCGGCTCGCCCTCGGGTTGGGTCAGCTGTGGGTCCATGCCGCGGGTCCAGCCCTCTTCCCACGTCCGGAGGCGCTCCTCGAGCCCCGCCCGATCTAGCGGCTCGCCGCTCGCGAGGCTATCTTCCGCTGCCGAGATGAGCATCTCCCAGCGCGGCAGGTAGAAGCCTCTCACGAGCCCCGACCAGTGGCGGCAGGAGTAGTCGTGCAGCGGGCTGTCGCGTCCTCCCCAGAGGGTGATCAGGTTGCGTGCGTTCCACTCGAGCAGCCTCCGCTCGTCATCGGAGGAGCCCCATCGCCGCGCGCTCTCGATCCAGCGTCCCAGGAGGAGCTCGGGACGGGTCGCGAGCAGCCGGTCGAGGTCGCGCAGCAACTCGAGGAACGCGCCGGCCCATCCCCGGAAGCTCTCCCGATCCCTCAGCGAGTACGCCGAGCACATACGCGAGTGGAGCTCGCGCGCGACGTCCGAGAGCACCTGCTGCCCCACGTCCACCAGGTCGTGCTCGATGAGCTCGCCTCCCGCGCCGTCTTCGGCGCACTCGATCAGGAGACGCCAGGCTTCCGCGACGAGCGCCGGGTCGTAGTAGGGCTCCGCGCCCTGGCGCTCCAAAGAGGGACGGGCGCATATCACCGAGGGGAGAGCGCCGCTCGCGTCACTCGGGGCGGCGTACACGGTGTCGGCAAGCATCCTCCACGCCCGCTCAGCGCCGGTGGACCTTGTCCCGTACCGGGTCGCCGCGAACCGGCCAATCCACTCGCCCACGTCCACGGGCTCTCTGCGCCAGGCCATCTCGGATGCGAGCTCGTATACTACGGGGTTCTGCTCTATGGCCTCGGGAGCCATACCGACGCCGCTGAGGTGTCCCCGCTCGGGACTCGCGAGCGCTGCGGCCGGGCCGGAGGCCACCTCCTCGAGCCTTCCGAACAGGCCGGGTCTGCCCCCGAAGTTGTGGAGCACGCACCACACCCACGGCTTGCCGTGGAACGCGCGCGTGCTCCTCCAGAGCGGGTGCTGCTCGGCCCAGAGATCGAGCACCAACAGCCGGTCGTCGGGCACGGCGTCGAGGAGGGCCCGGACCTGCCGCTCGCCCCAGAAGCTGCGCCGGAAGTGGAACGGCCACGCCTGGAGCACCCACACCGCGTCCGGGTCGGCCGTGGCCATCGCGCCATAGATCGCACGCGCGACCTCCGCGACGAAGCCGGGGTCGTCGCTCGGGGGCGTCATCTCGATGAACGTGTCCGCCGCGTACAGGTGGTCCGTTCCGAACCGCCCGATCTGCTCCTCAAGGAACGCCCTGCCCAGGTCGTGAAAGAGGGGATCGAGCGGATCGAGGAGGCAGGTGGGAGGGAAGTCGGACCAGCGCAGCTCGTGGAACCTGCTCCCGGGATAGCGGGAGACCAGCCCTCTCGGCACGTGGCCCGTGAAGCCCTGGAGGACGGGCCGCATCCCGAAGCTCCGCTCGCGCTCGAGGATCCAGCGCCCGAGCTCCGCGTGCTCGTCTATCCAGCGCTCGGGAAGCGGGCCGCCCCACCCATCGAGGCAGCCCATCCAGCCGAACGGCAGGTACGCGGGGCCGGCGAGGAACTCCGTGACCTCGCGGCTCGTGAGCCCGAGATTGCGGCACACCGAGCGCCAGACGGCCTCCTGCCCGGTAATTGCCAGTGGCGTGTTGATCCCGTGGAGCGCCATCCAGTCGAGCTCCCGCTCCCAGCGCCGGCGGTCCCAGAACGCGGTGGAGTAGCTGAACGTGCAGTAGTTGAAGTAGTAGCGGTGGGCGTATGGCGTGGTCACGCGCGTGCGCTCGGCGGGCGGGAGCGGGACGGGCAGGCTGAGCTGGTCGCCGTGCCAAGAGACCTGGCAGCCGCAGGAGCGCGCGAGGTACCAGTAGAGCGCGGACGTCTGGGCCACGCCTCCGCTGCCGCGCAGCACGACCTGTCCGCCCGAGGACTCCACCTCGAACGTGTCCAGCCCGTCCTCGCTGGGGATATCCTCGAGCGAGAACTCCCTCGCCCTCTCCCCGAGCAGCCGGTGGAGCAGGCCCGCCGCGCCCCCAGAGCCTTCCGGGCGTTCCATCATGTCCTCTCGCCTCCGTCTCACGACTCTCTGCTGAGCTCGGTCCAGTAGCTCAGCGCGTCCCCGAAGCGTGTCCTGGTCTCGCTGCACGGTTCGGCAGCACCACGAACACATCGCCACCCTCGATCTCCACGTCGTAGCCCTTGAGGCGCACGCCCGGGTCGGCGAGGCTCGCGCCCGTCAGGAGGTCGAACTCCCAGCCGTGCCAGGGGCATCGCAGCACCCGCCGCTCGAGACCGTAGCTGTACTCGTACACGCCCGAGGGCAGGGCGGTGCCCGAGATGGTGCCGAGGCAGACGGGCGCTGCAGCGTGCGGGCACACATTCCTCCACGCGCGCACCTCGCCGTCGAGCCAGAACACGCCGATCTCCAGCCCGCGCACGGTCACGACCTTCCGCCCGGCCTCCGCGAGCTCGTCGAGCCCCGCCACCCTGTGCCTGCTCATCGGGACGCCGCTTCCTTCCCGTCGAGGCCGTACAGCTCGGCCGCCGTCTCGCCGAGGATACGCTTCCTCAGCCTCTCCCGGATGTCCCTCGGCAGGGGCGGAATCGCCTGCTTTGGAGCGTCGAAGTCCCAGTGAGGGTAGTCGGAGGAGTACATCAGGGTGTGCTCGGCGTCGATCATCTCGAAGATCTGCGCGAGGTGTCGAGGGTTCTCCGGCTCCTCTACCGGCTGAGTGGTAAGGAGCACGTGGTCGTGGATGTACTCGGAGGGCGGGCGCTTGAGCCACGGCACGCTCGAGCGCAGGGCCTTGTAGTTCTTGTCCATCCTCCACATCAGGTGGGGCAGCCAGGCGACTCCGCCCTCGATCGCCACGAACCTGAGCCCAGGGAACCGCTCGAACACCCCCTCCGACACGAGGCTGTTGATCTGAGCCATGTAGTTCGCGGGCAGAATGTTGTGCCACTCGAAGTACCGAGTCGGGTAGCCGGATGGCGTGGGCGTGCGGGCGACTCCACGCCCCTCGGAGCCCGGGTGGATCGCCACCGGCAGGCCGTTGCGCTCGGCGGCCTCGTAGATGGGGTGGTAGAACCGCTGGCCGTAGGGCAGCTGCGAGGCACTCGCCATCACCACCTGCACCATCCCCGGCTGCGGGGCCGCGCGCTCGATCTCCCGGGCGGCGGCAGGCGGGTCGGAGGCGTTGATCAGTATCGAGCCCCTGAACCGCGGGCTCGCGCTGAGCCACGTCTCGACCAGCCAGTCGTTGTAGGCCGAGGCCACGGCGTTCGCGTAGTCGGGGTCCGGGTGGAGCGAGATCTCCGGGATGCCGCTCGTGAGCACGGCATAGTCTATCCCGTACGCGTCGAGGTGGTGCGCGATCAGGTGCTCGGGGCTGCTGCCGGGCGGCCCGCCCTCCGGCGGCGAGGCGTCGCGTCTCATCACTCCCACCGGCGAGTAGTACACCGCCCCGACCCCCACCCTCGTGGCGAGCCACTGTTCGTGCCAGGCCCTCGGCAGGAAGGGAAGGAGGTCGCGCGGGTCGCGGATGGCGTTGTGTACGTCGCAGTCGACGATCAGCACGTCGTCGGCACGCGCCATGGAGCTCTCCGATCGTGTGAGGGGACCCGGATCCCGTCCCTCGTGACGGGACCCGGATCGCTACTTCGACTTGCCCGTGCCCTTGAGTGTCCCATTGAGGATCCACAGCGTGACGTAGGAGTCGCTGTAGAGGGGCTGCTTCCACAGCGGGTCGCTCGACGGGGGCCAGATCACGCGGACGTTCCGCAGCAGCGGGGCGTCGCCGTACCGCTCCCAGAGCACTATCTGGGGCACGAGGTAGGCGTAAGCCTTAGCGAGCTTCAGCACTATCTCCCGCTGCTTGTTCCTGTCCAGCCCGGCCGCGGACTCGATCACGAGCTGCTTGAGGTCCACCTGCCCCAGCCCCGGCACGTTCTGCTTCATCGGAAAGGCCATCCCCTTCTTCCCGCTCCCGTTGTCGTTGTATGAGAACAGGTCGAACACGTAGGAGAAGTACGGGTGCGGCTGGCCGGTGCCCCACTCCCAGGCGGCGATCTCGTAGTTTCCGTCCGTCAGCAGGCCCGCGAACACGTCGGGGTCCTTGCCGAGGAGCTTGAGCTTGAAGCCGAAGTCGTTCAGCTGCTCGACCGCGTTCTGGGCTCCGGCCGTCAGGTCGAAGTCCGCCGTGATGCTGGAGATGGAGTAGGACGCCTGCTTGCCCTGCGGGGTGTACCAGGTGCCGCCCTTCCTCTTCCATCCGGCCTGCTCGAACAGCTTGGCCGCCTTGTCCTGATCGTAGTCGTACGTGGGCAGCACG
Organism: Chloroflexota bacterium; assembly: GCA_902810765.1. Lineage (GTDB taxonomy): Bacteria > Chloroflexota > Chloroflexia > Thermobaculales > Thermobaculaceae > CADDYR01. Next base: position 13,961 of record CADDYR010000042.1, on the reverse strand, counting down.
TTCAGCTCCTCGGGGGTGAGCCAGTGCTCGATGATCTCGTCCGGCACGCCCGTCAGCCACTTCGGGGGCACCGAGGACTCGCCGAGCGAGACCGCGCCGTTCTGCTTGCGGTCTATGGCGTGCATCAGCGCCTGCCGCGCACGCGCGTCGCCGAACTCGGGCAGCTGCTTGAAGTTGATGTTCAGCGCGCAGCCGAAGAGCGCGGGCGGCCGCACGATGTCCACCCCCGCCTTCTTCAGCGCCTTCTCCTGGGCCGTCGTGAACGGATAGGTCGCGAAGTCTATCTCGTGCGTCAGCTCCTGCGGCATCACGTCGGCGATGCTGTTCATGTTGTAGACGACGATCTTGTCGAAGTTGACCTGATCCGCGTTCCACGCCGTCGGGACCTTGTTCAGCGTCATCTGGGCGCTGGTGATCGTCTTAGGGTCTATCTTGTACGGTCCCGTGACCGGCGCGTCCTTGAGCTTGTACTTGTTGAACTGAGTGACGAGAGAGCTCACCTGCTTCGAGCTGGCATCCAGCCCCTTGTCCATGAGCGCCTTCGCCTTCTGCGCCCAGCTGCCGTAGAGCGAGTCGGCGCGTATGTTCGTCTCGAGGACGTAGTAGGGCACGACGGTCGAGGGCTTCTTCATCTTGAGGGTGACGGTGTGGTCGTCATCGGCCGTGACCGAGCCGAGGTAGTTCCACATCGGGTAGTTGAGCATCCACGTGATCAGGAAAGTGGTCACGACGTCCTTCGAGGTGAAGGGCTTGCCGTCGCTCCACTTGACGTTCTGTCGCAGGTGGATCCTGAAGGTATCGGGCGGCACCACCTCCCAGCTGGTCGCGAGCATCGGCCAGAAGGCTTCTCTAGACCAGTTGTACATCGCCAGGGGCATCTCCTGCAGCGGATAGTAGATGCCTATCCCGGAGGGCAGCGCGTACGAGATGAACGTGTTGAACTGTCCCTGGGGCGGCGGAGACGTTGGCCAGGACGCGTGGAACTCCCCGCCCGTCGGCTTGCCCGCGAACACGGTCGGCGAGAGGATCGGCGCGAGGGATGAGGCCCCGGAGGTCGCGGTCGTGGTAGCCGAGATCGGCGCCGTGGACGCTGGAGTGGTCGCGGACGTCGCGGAAGCGGCCGGGGCCGGCGCCTGCGTGCTGGCGGTGGGTTTGCCCGTGACTCCCGAGGGGCGCGTGGCCTTGCCGGTGACGGGAGCCTTGCCGCCGCAGGCCCAGGCCAGCAGGGGTACCCCCACCGCCAGCGCCCGCGTCAGGAACTGGCGTCTGGTCAGGGAGGATGGCGCTTGCCGGGGCTCTTTGTGTGTACTCACTTGGGGTCTCCTTGTATCTCGATGCGGATCGTGGGTGTCTACGGCCGGCTCTGTCGCTCACAGGTCGTCCATGTCGTAGGGCTTGGGCCTCTGCGACTGCGGTGGCCGGCGCGCCATGTGCGTGTGCAGCCTGTACCTGTCGCCCCTGTACGTGGACTCCGCGTACTCGACGGGCCTCCTGGCCGCCGTGAAGGTGGTCCTGCGGGTGATGATCACGGGCTGATGCGGCTCGATGCCGAGCAAGCGCGAGGCCTCCTCGCCCGCCAGCGATGCCTCCAGATCCTCCTCGGCCTCGACGACAGGGATCATATACTTATCGGTCAGGACCGAGTACAGCGAGGCGTGCTCGAAGTCCTCCGCAAGGAGCCGCTCGCATCCCTCGAAGGCGACGAGCGTGGTCTGCACGGCGATCGGCTCGAGGTTCGCCATGCGCAGCCTCCGGAGACGGAACACGAGGCTTCCGGGGCGCACCTGCAGCCGAGCGGCAGCGAAGGAGTCGGCACCGACCATCTCGGCCGCGAGCACCCTTGAGCTGGGCACCTGTCCACGCGCCGTGATATCCTCCGAGAAGCTGGTGAGCACGCTCATCTGCTGGACCAGCTTCGGGTCGGAGACGAAGGTGCCCACCCCCGGCACGCGGAACAGGAGCCCGTCGTTCACCAGCTCGACGAGCGCGCGTCGCGCGGTCATTCGGCTGACCCCGAAGGTGTCGGAGAGCCTGCGCTCCGAGGGCACCGACTCTCCGGGGCCGAGCTCGCCCTCGGCGATCCTTCTGCGGAGCAGCTCCTTGAGCTTGTAGTAGCTCGGAGACGGTCCACCCTTTATCGTCACGACGTCGGCCTCCCGTTCCGGCTTGAGTATATACCGGTATGTACCAGAACGCAACACGAGCCCTTCCGCCGGTAAGAGTTCAGGGGCGAGGGTCTGAGAGTAGAAGGCAGCACTTGACGAATGCATGAACCAGATTTAGTGATATGAGTGCCATCGCCTGGAGGTCTGGCCGGAGTCCGCCGAGGAACAACGCGTATCCGCCGGGTTGTTGGACCACCAGGTGGTCACACTTATGCTGTGCGATGTGGGCATTTCAGCAGAGGAGGATCGCCGTGAGCCAGCAGACAGAAGGTGGCAACTCCGGGACTCACGAGCGCAAGAGCGGCTTCGCTCCTGTGGAGGGAACGGAGTTGTACTTCGAGGTCCAGGGAGAGGGGCCGGGGCTGCTCCTGCTCAACGAGTTGAACCTCGACTGCAGGATGTGGGACTATCAGTTCGACTACTTCTCCAGATGGTTTCGGGTGGTGCGCTACGATCACCGAGGCCACGGCCGCTCGCCCAAGACGAAGGGTGGGCTGGAGGTGTACTCCGAGGCGAATGACGCCCACGCGCTGCTGAGGCATCTGGGGCTGGAGGGGGTGTCGGCCTTAGGGATAGCACAGGGATCCCGTGCGGCCCTGGAGCTCGCGCTGGAGCACCCGTCAGCTGTGCGGGCGCTCGTGCTGGTTCCAGCGAGGATCAGCGGATTCACTCGGGAACAGATATTTCAGGGCATGCTCGAGGTCTCCCGCAGGATCAACCCCTCGGGCGGAGACGAGGGCTCGCGGCATCTGAGTCCGGAGAACATCGGGCGAGCGGTACTCGGCGCGATCGAGCGGGTGAGGGAGCTGAGGCGCTCCCCGCCTCCTGAAAGCCAGTTCGCAAGGGAACTGGAGGAGGGGCTCAGGCGGTCGTCCCCGATGGTTGAGGCTCACATCCGCGGCGACGTGGCGGGCATGGTGCGGCCTCTGATGGCGGACCCGGAGTATGCTCCTGGAGAGGATCAACCCGAGGCACGCAGGAAGGTCGAGCAGCTTCTGACCGACAGCTACTCACGCGGTGAGTTGAGCCTGCCCCGTCCGGTCGAGCGCGTGATGGAGAGGCTGTCGGAGGTGAGGGTGCCGACGCTGGTGATGGTGGGCGAACGGGAGGGGGCAGCGGTGCGCTCGACGGCCGAGGCTCTGGTGTCGGGGATAGCCGGGGCACGGATGGTGGTGGTGCGGGACGCACCCAGGCTGATGAACCTGGCGCAGCCCGAGGAGTTCAACCGGATCGTGCTCGAGTTCCTGAGCGAGGCACTCGGCTCGGCTCAGGGCTAGCAACTCCTACGAGGAGGGGAAGATGAAGCTATTACCCTCGACACTATCGTCCCTGGTGCTCCTAGCATCGCTCACACTCCCCTTCTTCGCTCAGAGGCGGTACACCAACCTCACCATACCCGATTGCGCTGCTTGTAAACCTGCTTGTCGAAAGATCCCCTGTGGTGTTCATTACCCTGATCATTCTACGATGATCGTGCGAGGGGCTACCTGTCTTAGCTTTCTGTGGCGGCAGCGTTGAGGCTAATCGCCCCCACTGCTCGTCGGTCAAATCCCCTCTGCTCATACTTCCAGTCTACCCCTTTGCAGATACACCCCTAGTATCTTGCCCGCCGGTTGGCATATGATATCGAGAATTCCCGCGCAGACAATCCGGATCAGCGCCATCAGGACGGGGTGCCGCGGAGGTTCGGCGTGGCCGGGATGCGGGCGCTGCCTCTCGGTGGTGGGTAGAGCAAGGAGGGATGCAAGGTGACTCGGCGGACAGGCGAACTGGGGCGGCTACTCACCACGACGCTCGTCCTGGCTATGTCGCTGCTCGTGCTGCCCGGCGGCTCGGGGCGAGCAGCGGTGCAGCCGGCGGACGGCCTGGTCGAGCCCCACCCCGGGATGGTAATCACTCAGGACACCACCTTCGCCCCTGGGGAGTACGACTTCTCCTCCGGGCAGGGCATCACGATAGCTGCCGACGGGATCACGGTGGACGGGAACGGGGCCGTCCTCGTCGGCCCCGGCAAGGCGGGCACCCCCAGCAGCTTCGCGGGCACCGCGGTGTCCTCTGAGGGCCACTCGAATGTCACGCTCAAGAACCTGAGCGCGAAGGGGTTCGATCTGGGGCTGAAGGTCTCGGACGGGTCGGGCTGGACGATCTCCGACAACGACTTCTCCGACAACTACACCGACCCCTCCTTCGGCTGGGGCGATGGCCCATCCTACGGGGCGGTCATGCTCGTGCACGTGTCCAAGAGCACGGTTGCCCGCAACAAGGGCGACCGCGTGTGGAACGGCCTGCACCTGCGCTACAGCGACGACAACACGATCACTGACAACCATTTCTCGCCGTGCTCGAACGTGTGCCTGAAGATGTGGCGGGCCTCTCGCAACCTCATCAAGGACAACACGATGAGCTACGGCATCCGGGTAGATCCGGGCGAGACGCACGCCCGCGACTCCGCGAGCGTACTCATCGAGACCGGCTCGAACGACAACAGGTTCATAGACAACGACTTCACCCACGGCGGCGACGGTGTGTTCATCCGCCCGCTGAACGGCTTCCTCAGCACGGGCAACTACTTCGAGGGGAACGACGCCTCCTACGCGCACAACAACGCCTGGGAGTGCTGGTCTCCCGGCAACACGTTCATTGACAACAAGGCCAACTACTCGAGCTACGGCTTCTGGCTCGGTGGCTCGGACCACACGGTGCTGATCGGCAACGAGGCCGCGTACAACGGGACGGTCAACGCGAACGCGCCCGAGCCCTTCGGCAACGCCGGCATCGCCGTCGTCCACGGCAGCAGCAGCCACTTCATCGTCGAGGGCAACAATATCCACGACAACAAGAGCGTCGGGCTTGCGCTCGGCTACCTGCAGGGCTACGAGGCGTATCACTGGATCATCCAGCAGAACCGCATCGAGGGCAACTCCACCTACGGCATCTACATGTACAACTCCCGCTGGATCACGCTCGCGGGCAACGTGTTCTCGGGTAACGGCCAAAGCGATATCCAGCAGGCGGGCGACGTCACCGACGTGGTTCGGCTCGACGCGACGTTGCAGGACGAGCCGCCGAAGGCCAGGGCCACGATGTCGGTGCAGACCGTCTACCCAGGAGAGCCGGTGACGTTCGACGCCTCGGCCAGCACCGACCCGAACGGGCTGTCGCTCTCGTACCGCTGGGACCTGGGAGACGGTGACGTCGCCGACACGGCGAAGGTGACGCACCGGTACCTCGACCCCGGCTTCTACAGGGTCGGCGTCACGGTGAACGACGGCAGGCTCGCGGACCTCGCCTGGTTCGACGTGTACGTCGTGGAGAAGGGCGACGAGACGGGCACCGAGGGCACGACGCCCGACCAGTGGGCGGCGGAGCTGCCCGGGAAGGCGGTCGCGTGGACGGTCTCGGACAGCGCGCCCGACCACTCCGGCAACCCGGCGCTGTACTCAGGCTCAGGCCCCAACTTCGACCGCGGGATAGTCCGCCAGGTCTCCGTGCCCGCGGGCTCGCCCACGCTCACGTTCGACACCTACTATGAGATCGAGCAGGGGTACGACTTCGGGTTCGTGCAGGTGTCCGCGGACGGGGGCAAGACCTTCACCAGCCTCGGCAACGCGAACACCACCACTCAGACCGAGTCCGACGCCATCCAGACGGTCAAGGACAACGTCCCCGGCTTCTCCGGTGACTCCAGCGGCTGGGTATCGGAGACGTTCGACCTCTCCGACTACGCGGGCAAGGACGTGCTCCTCTCGTTCCGATACGTGACCGACCCCGGCGTGGACAAGGCCGGATGGTGGATAGACGACGTCAGGGTCGGCGGCAACCTCATATCCGACGGCTCAACGCTGGAGGGATGGAAGGCGCGCGAGCCCGACGAGGGGCCGCCGACCGCGCAGATATCCGTGGACAAGGACCACCGCGTCAAGGGGGCGGAGTCCATCCGGATCGACAGCAACGGCAAGACGGGAATATGGAGGTACCCGGCGTCCGAGAATGCCTCCTGGGACCTCTCGGACAAGGACTTCGTGGCGCTCTGGGTGAGCTTCCAGCACGAGGTCCAGGGCGGGTTCGACACCCCGCAGCCCGTGGTCCGGCTGAAGACGGACGCGAGCGACTACTTCGAGTACACGCCGCGGACGAACTATCTGGACCCGTCGAGCCTCTCGTACTCCGAGGCGAGGGACGGCTGGCAGGACCTGCAGATACCGCTTGGCGGCAGCCAGGACTGGGACCGGAAGGCCGTTGGCGATCCGTCGCTCGGCTCGGTGAGGTACCTCGAGGTGGTGACGGACTCGAGGGAGGGCTCGTACATCCTGTGGCTGGACGGGATCACCTTCGGGAAGAACCCCCCGCCGCCGGACATCGCGCCCGACCTCGCACTCAACGCGACGGCGACCGGCTACCCGCGCCCCAGCGCCTCCTACACGTTCAAGGCCGATCGTCACCTGCCGTCGTACGACAACCTGTGGGCCCCGCTCGACGGCTCGACGACGAACGGCCACATCTGGAGCGACTGGAACTCCGGCCACGCCACCGACTGGTACCAGGTGGACTTCGGCGAGCAGCGCGAGCTGAACGAGGTCGGCGTGTACTTCGTGTCGGACGCGAACGGGCTCCGGCCGCCGAAGTCGTTCGGGGTCGAGTACTGGGATGGCGGCAGCTGGAAGCCCGTCGAAAACCCGGTGCTCAGCAGCGAGACCCCCGTCGAGGGGCTGAACTCGGTCACGTTCGACACGCTCTTCACGAGCAGGATTCGGGTCGTCGTCGAGAACCGGTCCTCGAAGCGCGGGGTGGGCGTGTACACCGGCATCAGCGAGCTGCGGGCTCTCAACACCGGCAACTACGCGGGCAACTCGAAGGGGCCGGAGGGCGAGTTCGGGACGCCGGTAGCCTCGGCCTCCTCGAACGACGCGGCGAAGTGGGCGCCGATCGACGGCTCGATCCAGCCCTCGAGCGCGTGGGTGCCGTCCGGGACGGACGGCGGCGACAGCTGGTTCGCGGTGGACTTCGTGCGCCGGCAGCTATTCAACAAGGTGAACCTGTACCTGTACGACGGCGAGGGGACAGCCCTTCCCTCGAATGTGACCATCCAGTACTGGACGGGCAGCGCCTGGGCGGACGTGGATCACCAGTGGAGCAAGGAGCCGCGGATCGTCTCCGGGAGGAACACCTTCTCCTTCGATACCGTCAGGTCCAGGAAGGTGCGCGTCATCCTCCACAACCCGGGCAGGACGGTACCCGAGCTGAGGGAGCTGGAGGTGAGCAACGGCAACCTCCTGCAGGTGCCGAAGGGCAGCGACCTCAAGGTCACGCCTTCCGCTTCGTACACGTCTCCGTACGACACCGTCTGGGGGCCGCTGGACGGCTCGTACGCGAGCTCGCCGCGGTGGACCTCCTGGAACTCTACGAACCCGAAGGACTGGTATGCGGTGGAGTTCAGCCGCCCGACGACGTTCTCGCGGGTGAACCTGTTCTTCTACAATGACAACGGGGGCGTGAAGCCGCCGGCCGACTACACGATCCAGTACTGGGACGGGTCCGGCTGGGTGGACGTGAAGGAGGTCGAAAGGTCGCCGAAGTCCCCCGCCGAGGGGTTCAACACGGTGATCTTCCAGCCCGTCACGACGACGAAAGTGAGGGTGCTCGGCACCAACCAGAACCCCGTCAACTTCGGCGTGTACATCGGCCTCACCGAGTTCGAGGTCTTCCGCTGGGACTGAGGCGAGGACAGAACTGGTGGGGGGAGCCCGCAGGCGCGCTCCCCCTACCCCACTCTCGATCGCCCGATCCCCGCGAGGTGCCTGGAGCAGCTCAGCTTCTCGGACGGAAGGCCACGAGCAGTGCCGAGCGGGCGAACTCCAGACGGGCCGCCTCGGGGCCGCGCAGAGGATAGCCGAACAGCCGGGCCAGGCCGAGAGCGGCAAGCGGGTGCCGCTTCCCGTACTCGTCCAGCACCCGAAACGCCTCCTCCGGGCCCAGCACGCGGTACTCGGGAACGTAGCGATCGCGGCCGGTCACGACCTCGAGCGGAGGGCTCGCCACGATGTTCCGGTACCAGTCCGCTCGCTCGCCCCAGGCCGAGAGCACCACGCTCTCCGCCGTGGTCGGGTCGAATCGCACGACCTCGAGGACCGTGTGGCGGACCTTGCCGGACCTTCGCCCCCGGTGCGAGAGGCGCAGGAACCTGCGTCCTAGCAGCCAGCCGAGGTCGTGAGCGTACAACACAGTCGGACAGGACAGCAACGTCTTGAGGATCGGACCCTGGCGACGCGTGAGTGCTGTCATCATTTACCCTCTCACTGTGCCCGTCCGGGCAGCCCGCATCGTAGCACAAGGGAAGCCGCGCCCGCGCTGGTATAATCGGGTGTCCCACGAAGCCGAAAGGATCGCATGAACAGGACCGTCATCCTGCTCGTTCGCCACGCCGAGGTCCACAATCCCGAGGACATAGTGTATGGGCGGCTGCCGCGCTTCGGGCTGAGCGAGCTGGGCCGGGCGCAGGCCAGCGCCACGGCCGAGGCGCTTGCCCGCGAGCCAATAACCGCCATCTACACCAGCCCGCGGCTCCGCGCTCGCCAGACGGCCGCCGCGATCTCCAGGTTCCATCCCGGTGCGCCGGTCCACGTCTCCCGGTACCTGGACGAGGTACGGACCGACTGGCAGGGCGCATCCTGGGAGGAGATAGGGCGAGGCTTCAACATGTACGCCTCGCCGCGGGCGGACGGCGACGAGACGATAGAGCAGGTCGCCGAGCGTATGAGACGCTTCGTGTCGCGCACGCTGCGCCGTCATCCCGGTGAGACGGTCGCGGGCGTCTCCCACGGCGACCCGATAGTGATCGCGAAGAGAGCGTTGGAGGGCCGCGAGCTCACGTACGCCGCCATCCGCGAGCCGGACTATCCCAGGTTGGCGTCCGTGACGCGGTTCGTGTTCGAGGACTCCCGCCTCGTCTCCCTGACCTCCGAGACTCCTGCCGAGTCCGTGCCCGCGGCCACCGAGTAGCCGGACGCGCAGGCGCCATCCGGGCCGGATCGCTCCGCTGCCCCGCGCTCGGGGCGCGGACGCTCTCTGGTAAGCTATTGTGAGAGGCAGACGATGAAGATGAGGACTCCTACTGCCGATGCCTACGGCCTGAGCCTGCGGGACCGCACGGAGCTAGTGTCGCGTGTTGCCCCGTTCTCGGACCTGCCGGCGTCCGAGGCGCGGAGGATAGCCGAGCGGTTCGTCCCTCGCCGCGTCTGTCGCGGCGAGTTCGTCTTCCTCCAGGGCCAGCCGGCGGACACGTTCAACCTGCTCGCCTGTGGGCGCGTCAAGGTCATTCGAGAGCTCCCGCACAGACAGGTGATCCTCCGCCTGATCTATCCCGGGGAGATCTTCGGCGTGTCCGGAGGGTGGGGCCAGGTGCGCTACCCCGCGAGCGCGCGGGCGCTCGACGACAGCGTCGTGCTGCGCCTGCCCGCGCGCGAGTTCAACGCGGTGCTCGCGCGCCACTCGGAGACGGCGCTGGCCGTGATCCGCGACCTCGGCGCGAGGCTCCGCGAGGCCGAGGCCAGGATCATAGATCTGCAGACGGTGCGCGTCGAGCAGCGCATCGCGCGGACGCTGCTCCAGCTCGCGGAGCGCTCGGCCGGGGACGACTCACGGGTCGGGCGCGTCTCGATCCCCCTCACCCGGCAGGACCTCGCGGACCTCTCGGGCACTACCCTGAGCACCGCGAGCCGCACCCTCAGCAGCTGGCACCGACGTGGCTTCCTGCTCGCGGAGCGGGAGCAGGTCACCCTCCTGGACCCCGACGCGATCCGCGCCCTCGCCGAGGACGACGCCTCATTGCTCTAGCGCAAAGACGGCATCCCGATCTCACGGCACAATGTAGCAGACACCAGCTCTGGGATCTTGTAGAGAGGAGCCTTGGAGTGCCCTACGTCATCACCGAGCCGTGCATAGGTGTGAAGGATGCCTCGTGCGTGGAGGTGTGTCCCGTGGACTGCATCTACACGGACGACGATGCGGACATGTACTACATACACCCCGACGAGTGCATAGACTGCGGAGCCTGCGAGCCGGAGTGCCCGGTGAACGCCATTTACCCCGAGGACGCAGTGCCCGAACAGTGGCAGCAGTTCATCCAGATCAACGCGGACTACTTCGAGAAGTAGGCTCGTGGCCGAGCGGCACGTATCGGGAGTGGACATAGCGGACCTGGCCGCGATCGCGCGCGGCGTCGAGGAGCGGCGCCCCGCGTGGTCGCAGCAGACGGAGGATCTGAGCGTCAACCTGATAGCTCTCGCGGGAGGCTCGGAAGTTCCCGATCACGCCAACGACGAGGTGGACGTGCTCGTCGTGGCGGTGCGGGGAGCGGGCTCGGTCGAGATCTCGGGCGTGAGGCACTTCCTCTCCGCGGGCCAGGCGCTCATCATCCCGAAGGGCACGAGCCGCTCGATCCGGGCGTCCGAGGAGGGCTTCGCGTACCTCAGCTGCCACCGGCGACGCGCGGCCCTCCTGCCGCGCCCGTCTCCCCCCGCTCGGGACACCCCCTAGCGCACGACCGCGGCACGCCCCTTGCACTCAGGCATGTAGTCGAGCCGTATTTATGATCCTGTTTCCTCAGAGGCGTGACAACTGAGCCCGCATCGGGCTTATCTTATTGGGAAGGAATCCGGGCGCAGGGATATTGGGTCACATGGATTCCGGGTGGACACCTGGGCACCGTAACCCGGATGCCACCCACCCTTGTCACCCCGAGCGAAGGATCTGAGAGGCTTTACCTCGCACCATACCTGTGACAGATTCTTCGGCCCGCGGCCTCGGAACGACGGGTAGGGCGGGACATCGGAATGACGGGCTCGACTGCTCGCCCGGATTCGGTATGAAGGAGATCGGCTGACGGCATGGATCGTACGGACGCTGCGAGGCTGAGGCACTCGGTTCTAGCCCGCCTGGGAAACGCTCGTGTTCATCGTGGTGCGGCCCTGCCGGCCGTGATCGCGACCGGCGTACTGATCGCCGTGCTCCTTGGCCTGGTGTTCTTCGACAGGGCGTACTCGGGGAAGATATACCCTGGCGTGAGCGTCGGGCGCGTGAGCCTGCAGGGGCTCACGATGGAGCAGGCGGAGCGTCGGATCAGCAGGTCGGGCGACTTCGTGCCACGAGAGGTCACCCTTCGCTACGGCCAGCAGTCGTTGCGCGTTCCGTCCGGCCGGATCGGTCTCCGTCTCGACGTCCGGGCAACGGCGCGCAGAGCGTTCGAGGTGGGACGCACGGGCGGCGTGCTCGAGCGCCTGGCTGGACGGATAGGGACACTGTTCCACAGCTCGCAGGTCGCCCCGGTCGTGAGCTACGACTCAGGCAAGGCGGCGGGCGTCCTGCGCGAGCTCGCACGGCGCGTAGATCGGCCCGTGAGGAACGCTTCGCTGTACCTCGGCCCGGGCGGCCCCGTGCTCACCCCGTCGCAGGAGGGGCGGCGCCTGGAGGTCGCCCGGTCCCTGACGACGCTCTCCGCCTCTGCTCGGGAGGGGCTCGGCTCGCGGGGCCCGATCGTCGTCCCGCTGGCGATCAGCAGGACGCCCCCGACCGTCACGACATCCAGCCTCCGAAGCGGCTACTCTCGCGCGCGGGCTGCCTGGACGCACCCCGTACGCCTCGAGCTACAGGGTCGAATCTGGACGCTTCCCGTCGATCGGGTGCGCGATATGCTGCGCGTTCAGCAGCAGGGCAGCGAGGTCACGCTCGCGCTCGACCGGGCGAGCCTCCGATCCTGGGTCGAGCAGCTCGCGGGGCAGCTGAACGGGGACCCGCGCGACGCCCGCATCGTCACCTCGGACGGGAGCCTGGAGCTCGTCCCCTCCCATCCCGGCATCAGTGTATCGGTCGAGCAGACCGTCCGGGCCGTGGAGAGCTCGCTCGGCCTCACGGACCGCCCCGTCAGCATCCGGGCGACGATCACCCAGCCCGGGGTCCGCACTCAGGACCTCGAGGACGCCTACGATCTCGCGCGCACGATGGTGAGCGCCCCTGTGACGCTCACTCTGGGAGAGCGATCCTGGACCGTCGACGAGAGCACCCTGCACAGCTGGCTCAGGTGGCGGGGATCCGGCGCGGACCTTCGGCCCTACCTCGATCCGACGTCGCTCGAGCAGTACGCTCGGCAGATCGCGTCCGAGGCCGACGGCCCCGTGCGCGACGCCAACCTGACCGCGTTCAAGGACGGCAGGTTTCAGGGGAAGATCACGATCGTGCCGGATCACCCGGGTGCGCAGGTGGACGCGCAGGCGACCGCGCGACAGCTGGAGCAGGCGGCGAAGTCGCCGGACAACAGGGCTGCGCCGGTAGTCGCGCAGGTCACTCCTCCCAAGGTCACCGCGTCCGATCTGCAGGGCCCGCTCGCCCTGGCTCAGAAGCTCACGGGGCACAGGCTGTACATGAAGCTGAACGGCGGGACCTGGTGGCTCGACCCCTACGACCTCGTCCGGGCATCTCGCTGGACCGACAACACGGGCGCGAACACGAGGGTCTGGCTGGACCTGAACGGCATGATCTCCGAGATCATGCGCTACGTGCCCTACAACGCGAACGGACAGCTCGTGGACTACATGGCCACGGCCCGGAGGGCGATCAGCTCGCTCGAGGACGGGCGCTACCGGATTGATATCGTGACGGTGAGCAGCGATCCGACGAAGAGCTACGAGGGAGACCTCGCCGTGTGGAACGGCCATCCGCCGGCGCGGTGGATAGACATCAACCTCTCGACGCAGACGATGGCGGCATACGAGGGCAACACGCCCGTGAAGGTCACGCTGGTGACCACGGGCAACTACGTGTACCCCTCGCGGCGCACTCCGACCGGCGTGTTCCACGTGATGGAGAAGCTGAGCCCGTACAAGTTCGTCTCGCCGTGGCCGAAGGGCTCCCCCTGGTACTACCCTCCTTCGCCCGTCGACTACGCGATGCTCTTCCACGAGGGCGGATACTACATCCACGACGCGCCCTGGCGAAGCGAGTTCGGCCCCTGGACGAACATGGGCGAGGGCAAGCCGGGCACGGACCGCACCGGCTCTCACGGTTGCGTGAACACCCCCAGCGACGTGATGCCGTGGTTCTACCGGTGGACGCAGGTCGGCACCCCGGTCGTCGTGCACTACTGACGTGGGCCTGATGGACCGCATAACCCTCCCTGGACAGCCTCTGAGCTGACAGGGCGCGGCGGGCTGGAACAGGTCCGGCGCCCTCGCCCGAGCGGGTGTATATTGTGACAGGCACCACTTTTTCTGGAGGGCACAATGTTCGAGGGTCTGTTCCAGCCCGTTCACCTCGTGATCATCGTCCTCGCGATCCTCATCCTCTTCGGCCCGGGCAAGCTGCCGGAGGTGGGGGCTGCGCTGGGCAGGACCATCCGAGAGTTCAGATCGTCCGTGCAGGAGACGAGGCCGGAGGTCGGAGCCGGAGAGGATAGGTCAGAGCGCACCGAGCGCCCGTCCTGATCCGCGTGCCGCCGGGCGCGATGACGAGGGGCTAGCCGGGATCGTGGGGTGGGGCCGTGCAGGGGAGCTACCCGAGACCACCGCAGAGGGCCTGGTGGCGACGACCAGCTGCCTGGCTCGGCTCGCTCATCATCCTCCTCGTGGCCGCGGCCGCGGCGCTGGGGTTGCTGCGCTCCGGAAAGCCCGCCCCGGCAAGTCAGCTGCCGTCACGAACGGTCGCCCTGAGCCCCAGCCCCACACGAGGTCTCATCCTCGCACCCGCCAGACCGAGCCCGACTGCCAGCCCGACCGCAACCGCCCGTCCACGACACCACCCCAATAC